>JAAAOL010000490.1 GCA_009908885.1 Bacteroidota bacterium
CCTTCATGGTGCTGAAGCAGATCCGACCCTGACTGCACGATGGGCCGTTTCCCCGTGAACGTGCTTCGCCGCGCCTGGAGGCATGTGCGCTTCCGCTGGATGCTCCGGCGCTACCCCCCGGCGGTCGTCTTGCAGATGGGCAAGGTCGGCTCGACGGCGCTCTACCGGGCGCTACGACAGGCGTATCCGGGCGTCGTGGTGCATGCCCACAACCTGCGACCGAAATATCCTTCGTGGAAGGTGCGCGCCCTCTACCGGCACGGGATCGTCCAGGAGCGGTCGATGAACGTGATCTCCCTGACGCGCAAACCTGTCGTGCGCAACATATCGGCCTTCTTCGAGAACTTCGAGCGCTTCACCGGCGAGCCGTTCGAGGCGGGGCGCTTCACGACGGAGGAGCTGGGGCGGCGCTTCATGGAGCACTACCGCCACGAGGAACCACTCGTCTGGTTCGATGACGTGATCAAGCACCGGCTCGGCATCGACGTGTACGCCGAACCGTTTCCAGATGACGGTGTCGCGACCTACCGGCGCGAGAACGTGGCGTTGCTGGTGATGCGATCCGAGCTTCCCAACGCGGTGAAGGCGGAGGCAGTCGCCCGCTTCCTGGGGCTGTCCCCGCTCGCGCTTCACGAGGTCAATCGGAGCGTCGACAAGCCCTATGCCGAGGCCTACCGGCAGTTTAAGAAGCGTATGCCCATTCCGACTTGGTACCAGGATCGGATGCACCGCTCCCGCTACTACCAGCACTTTTACGGCGAGGCGGCTACCGGGGAGGTGGTGGAGAACACCCACGAGGATCATCGGCGTGAGGGGGCGTGGTAACAGGCATGTTGCGGAAGATGCGTTCTTGGTGGCAGCGGGTTCAATTGCGGCGTGAGTTGCGGGCCGGACCGCCCGTCGTCGTGTACCAGATGGGCAAGGTCGGCTCGCTGGCGGTGCTGCGTAGCCTGGAGGCGCAGGGCGTCCACCCCGTCGCACACGCACATCGGCTCCATCCCTCCAGCATCCGCGCGGTGGATTTGGGCATCGAGGCGCTGAACCCAGAGGCCGCCCGGCAGCGATGGCAGGAACGCAACGAAGGGCTTCTTCTGTACGACGAAATCATCGCCCGGCGACGACCTGCCTGCTTCATCACGCTCGTACGCGAACCGGTCGGGCGGAATGTGTCGGCTTTCTTCCAGAACCTAGAGGTGTATTTCCCTGGCGCCGTTCCGGACGAGATGGATGTGCTCCGCGAGGGATTTCTGGAGCGGTATCCTCATCACCTTCCCCTGACCTGGTTCGATGACGAGTTCGCAGCCGCACTGGACATCGACGTATACGCGAAGCCCTTTCCGCGTGAGGAAGGGACTCTTCGGTTGCAGCGCGGCCCATTCGAGGTCCTCATCCTAAAGGCTGAATTATCCGACGAACAGAAGGAGTCCTGGATTGCCGATTTTCTCGGGTTGGATGAGTTTACGCTCGTGCGCGAGAATGTAGGGACAGCGAAGAGCTATGGTGATTTGTATACACGATTCAAGGAAGAAGTTGTCCTCCCTCCGGCCTATCTCGACCGGATGGCGCAGGCGAAGTACACGCGGCACTTCTACACGGACGAGGAGATCGACGCCATGGTGGCGCGCTGGTCCGGGGCGGCCTCGACCATCGAGGAGACTTCGTCGTGAGCAGGCTGCCGGAAGACCCGCGCATCGTCGCCCTCGTGCCGATGCGGCACCACAGCGAGCGGGTGCCCCGGAAGAACTACCGCCCCTTCGCCGGGCGGCCGCTCTACCACCACATCGTGGAGCGGCTGAGGGACTGTCCCCACGTCGATCACGTCGTCATCGATACGGACAGCGACTGGATCGCCGACGACGCCGCCAGGCACTTTCCAGAGGTGGAGATCCTGGAGCGGCCCACGCACCTGCGCGGAGGCACGGTGCCGATGAATGACGTACTGCTGCACACCGTTACGCAGGTCGAGGCCGACCTGTACGTGCAGACTCACAGCACGAACCCGCTGCTCACCACGGACACTATCACCGGGGCTATCGAGGCGTTCCTGGAAGCACAGGACGTGCACGACTCGCTATTTTCGGTGACGCGGTTGCAGACGCGGCTCTGGGACGGTGAGGGAGAACCCCTCAACCACGACCCGGCCGTTCTGCTGCGCACGCAGGACCTTCCGCCGGTCTACGAGGAAAACTCGTGCCTGTACGTGTTCACCGGCGGTGGACTCCGCGAGCATCACAACCGGATCGGAGCCCGTCCGCTGCTGTTCGAGATCGACCGAGCCGAAGCGTGGGACATCGACGAGGAGTTGGACTTTCAGGTCGCCGAGTTTTTATTCTCGCAGCGCAACACGCATCAAGACGCTCCGTCGTGAAGGTACTGGTCACCGCTCCCTACTTGCAGCCTCACCTGGACCGGTTCCGGCCCCTGTTCGATGAGCACGGGATCGAACTGATCGTGCCCCCCGTGGAGGAGCGGATGGAAGAGGACGACCTGCTGGAGGTGGTGGACTCTATCGACGGGGTCATCTGCGGCGACGACCGGTTCACCGAGCGCGTTCTCGACGCCGCGCCCCGGCTCCAGGTGATCGCCAAGTGGGGCACCGGCATCGACTCCATCGACCAGGACGCATGCCGACGGCGGGGGATCGCGGTGTGCAACACGCCGAACGCATTCAGCGAGCCCGTGGCCGACTCAGTGCTGGGTTACATGCTCTGCTTCGCCCGCAAGCTGCCCTGGATGACGCAGGCCATGCGGCAGGGCGTGTGGGAAAAAATTCCAGGCCGCGCTCTGCGAGAATGTACGCTGGGAATCATCGGCGTGGGCAACGTGGGACGGGCCGTCGCGCGGCGTGGCGTCGCCTTCGGGCTGCGCATGCTGGGCACCGATCCCGTCGCGCCCCCTACAGAGGTGCTGCGCGAAACGGGGCTGGAGATGGTCGCGCTCGACCAGGTCCTGAGCGAGAGCGACTTCGTGAGCGTCAACTGTGACCTGAACCCGACGAGTCATCACCTGCTGGGTGCGGCGGCCTTCGCGCGCATGAGGCCCGAAGCGGTGGTCATCAATACCGCCCGGGGACCGGTCATCGACGAGCCCGCGCTGGTCGAGGCTCTGGACACCGGCGAGATTGCCGGGGCCGCGCTGGACGTGTTCGAAGAGGAGCCGCTGCCGGAGGACAGCCCCCTCCGGCGGATGGACAACGTGATGCTCGCGCCTCACAACGCCAACAGCAGTCCGGAGGCCTGGGAGCGCGTGCACCACAACACCATCCGCCAACTGCTCGACGTGCTGCTCGAATCATCTGCCGCGTCGCTATGAAGCCGGTCGTCGTCGTCACCGGGGTCGGTGGAGGAATCGGCCAGGCCATCGCCCATGCGTTTGCCGACGCGGGGTGGACGGTGGTAGGCGTGGATGTGCGCGAGGTGGAAGTCGACGCTGCGGCACGCTTCATCCAGGCCGACGTCAGCGAGGAAGCCTCCTCCGCCCGCATCTTCGCCCGCGTGAACGAGGAGGAGGGGCGACTCGATGCGCTCATCAACAACGCGGCCATCCAGATCTGCAAGCCCCTCGTGGAGACCACGCCCGACGAATGGGACGCCGTCATGGCCTCCAACCTGCGGTCCGTCTACCTGGCCGTGCGGCACGCCCATCCGCTGATGCAGGAGCGCGGCGGGGCCATCGTCAACGTTAGCTCCGTCCACGCCATCGCCACCTCGGCCAACATCGCGGCGTACGCGGCCAGCAAAGGGGGGCTGCTGGCCCTCACCCGGGCGCTCGCCATCGAGCTGTCGGACGATGCCATCCGCGTGAATGCCGTGCTCCCCGGCGCCATCGACACGCCGATGCTGCACAGCGGCCTCACGCGCGGGCACCTTCCGGAAGGGCAGGTGACCGAACTGGTGCGCGCCCTGGGCAAGCGGCACGTCATCGGCCGCGTCGGCCAGCCCGAGGAGGTGGCCCAGGCCGTCCTGTTCCTCGCCGACCGAGAGCGCTCGTCATTCGTAACGGGCCAGGCGCTCGTAGTAGATGGCGGGGCGACGACGCGATTAAGCACGGAGTAGACAGACGGTTCTATGCCAGCAGATTCTACCGAGCCCTTCAGCCGCCGTCTCCGGCGGCTCTTCCGACGTGTCAAGCGCCGGCTCGACCCGTACCGGGTTGCCAGCGAACGGCGTCTCGGGGCCTTCCGAGACCGCTATCGGGGAGAGCGGTGCTTCGTCATGGGCAACGGGCCGAGCCTCAACGAGACGCCCCTGGAGCTCCTGGAGGGCGAGTACGTGTGGGGGCTGAACCGTTGCCACCTGCTCTTCGACCGGATCGCGTGGCGGCCGGCCTTCTACACCGCCGTCGACACCCGCGTGGTTCCCGACATCGCCGACGAGATTCAGGACCTCATCCGGCAACTGCCCACAACGCAGTTCTTCTTTCCATACGACTTCTATAACAAGGGGGTACTTCGCCCGGCGCGCAACGTGACCTGGTTTCGCCAGCGCCCGCTCGCCCCGGAGCTAGGTGGTTCCGGGTACTTTTCACTCGACGCCTCTGCGTTCCTTCGCGTACCCAATACGGTGACGATCACGGCGCTCCAACTCGCCGTCTACATGGGCTTCGATCCCATCTACCTCATCGGGTGCGATACGTCCTACCAGATTCCTGAAGGCGTCGAGGCGGAGGGCGTCGGCCAGGATCCCGGGACGGGGGAGGTGATCGAAGGCTACAACATCACCTCCACGTGCGACAATGATCCCAACCATTTCGATCCCAGCTACTTCGGAAAGGGGTCCAAGTGGCACGCGCCCAACGTAGGGGGCATGATCTACGGGTACGAGCGCACGAAGGAAGTGTGTGACGCGGCGGGTGTGCAGATTTTCAACGCTACCGTCGGCGGGGCGCTGGAGGTGTTTCCACGGGTCGACTTCGACGACCTGTTTTGACCCTGCCGCTCGTTTCAGTCGTCATGCCCTGCCTGAACCAGGCCGCCTTCATCGAGCAGGCACTGACCTCGGTGCTGGGGCAGGCCTATCCGTGCCTCGAACTCATCGTCATCGATGGCGGAAGCACGGACGGGACCCTGGAAGTCATCGAGCGCCACGCGGACCAGATCGCGTACTGGGTTTCTGAGCCGGACCGAGGGCAGGCCCATGCCATCAACAAGGGGTTCCGCCAGGCCCGCGGGGAGGTGCTGGCCTGGCTCAACGCGGACGATATGTACCTGCCCTGCGCCGTACAGAAGGCTGCGCAGGCGCTGTCGGACCGTGAAGGGCCCGCCCTCGTCTACGGCGGCTGCTTGCATTTCCACGAAGGGACGGCCAGAGCGCATGGCTACTGGCCCGAGCCGTTCGATGCAGATCGACTTACGTACTTCGACTATATCGTACAGCCTTCGACCTTTTGGTCAAGCGACCTTTGGGAAGCAACGGGGGATCTCGACGAGTCGCTCCGCTACGGGCTGGACTGGGACTGGTTCATCCGGGCCTCGCACGTCGGCACATTCGAACCGCTGTATGACCACCTGGCCATCTACCGCAAGCACGAAGGGCACAAGACCGGAAGCGGCGGGGACCGGCGCGCCGAAGAATTGGTCCGCATCGTGGAGACCTACAGTACTCCTGCATGGGGGGCGGCCTACCGAGACGTCGCGCCTCGGGCGTCAGCGCTCAAGGCGACAGTGCGTCAGCTGAAGCGCCGCCGCCTCTACCGCATGCGCCGGTTTCTGCTTGGTCCCTACCGGCAGCACGGAACCCGCCGGGTCGACACCGTCCTCGCTATGTTCGATTAGGGTCGCGGTGCTGTGATTTCGCTATTCTCGATCCCCAAGGCGATGGAGGGGCACGAAGGTGTCATCCAACGAAACGCCTTCGAGAGCTGGCGGCGGTTGCATCCGGACGTCGAGGTATTTCTCTGTGGCGACGATCCGGGGGTCGCAGGCGCGGCGCGAGAGCTCTCGTTCGAGCACCTGCCCGCCATCGACCGCACCGAGCATGGCACGCCGCTGTTGCGCTCCGCGTTCGCACAGGTGGCCCGGCGCGCCCGGCATCCCGTCCTCGTCTACGTCAACGCGGATATCTTACTGCTGTCTGATTTCATTCCAGCTATCCAGCAGATCACCCTCGACCGCTATATCACCGTCGGGCAGCGCTGGAACCTGGACGTAGATACGCCGCTCGACTTCGAGCGAGACGACTGGGAAGTGCGTCTGCGCGCCAGGGTCGACCGAGAGGCAGAGTTGAACGAGGTGGCGGGGATGGACTACTTCGTCATGCCAAGGCCGGTCATGGATCACTTGCTTCAAGTGATGCCCGACTTCGTCGTCGGCAGGCCGTACTGGGATACCTGGATGGCGTTCCATACCCGTTCCAGGCATCTCCCCTTCATTGATGCAACGCCGTCCATCCTGGCTGTTCATCAAAATCACGGTTATGGCCACGTTCCAGAGCGACGAATCACCAAGTGGGAACGTAAGTGGCATGGCCCCGAAGGAGACCGGAATCAAGAGCTTGCCTTCCAAGAAGGAAAGTTGCCGCTGTTTGGGACCAGGGATGCCACGTGGATTTTACGGTCCGATGGGCTACATCGGGCGATGGAAGACGACTACCTGGAGACCCGGGTCCACCGCCAGAAGGTACTCTTGAGACCTAAGTTTTTCTTGCCAGATTATGTTGCTACAAAAGTGATGCATTTGTTCGTCAAACTGTATGCACGTCGCGAACGTGTTCCCGAAGAATACTGGCGACGGTTCTTCTATTACTGCACCTGGTAGGTATCGTCTCTCCTTTCCAGCAGTCATGACCATCCTCTTCATCACCCCGGACGTGCCGCTGACGCCGGACGGCTTCGGGGGCGCGTCGGCGCTGGCGTACGGGCACCTGGAGCTGCTCGCGCACACCGGCCACACGCTGGTCGGCCTGCGGATCGCGGGGTGGGGCGAAGCCGACGAGTGGGCGCACTACTACGATGCGCAGACCACGGTGTGGGAGCGCGTCCGGCGGTGGGTGCCGGTCTGGTTCGAGGTGGACGACCCGCGGAGTCCCGACGCCGGGCGGTGGCGCCGCCTCGTCGATGCGCTGCTCGATGCGGAAGCGCCGACGCGCGACTCGGTAGATGCGGCGACAGCTGATGCCATCGAGGACGTCGTGGCGCGCGTGCAGCCCGACCTGATCTGGGCCGAGCACTGGCGGCCGGCCGCCGTCGCCGTCTACGCGGGCGTCGACGTGCCGGTGGTCTACAGCCACCATGACTGGCGGTGGCGCCTCGCCGAAGTGAAGGCGGAGCACGGAGCGTCCGAGGGCAGCACCTGGCGCGACCGCTACCGGATCTTCCGGGTGCGGCGGGCAGAAGAAGCCCTCGTTCAGCGCGTGGCGGCCTGCGTCAGCGGATCGGTCCGTGAGGTCGAGCAGATGCAGGCGCTGGACGCCCGACGCGTCGGCTATTTTCCCACGACGCGCCGTCCCACGAGCGTCATGCGCGTCGCGAACGGCCAAGACACCGCTCCCCGCATCGTCCACCTGGGCTCGATGCAGGCGACGGCGAGCCGTGAGGGGCTCCGGCGCTTCCTGGACGTCGTCTGGCCTCAGCTTGAGGAGCAGTCGGGTGCCCCGCCGTCGTTCTGGCAGATCGGCAGCATGGACGCCGCCGCCCCGGAGCTGCAGCACCAGATCGATGCGCAGGGCGGGCGCTGCACCGGCTACGTGCAGGACCTGACGACGGTGCTGCGGCCCTACGATCTGCACGTGATCCCCTGGGAGCACGACACCGGGACGAGGACGCGGGCGCCCATCGCCTTCGACCGGCGGCAGGTGGTCGTGGCCACGCGGGCGGCCATGGCCTGCATGCCCGAAGCGCGCGACGGCGAGAACTGCGTGCTCGTCGACGACCTGGACGAGATGGCATCTGTGCTCCATGCCCTCTATCATGACAGCGCCCGCCGCCAGTGCCTCGGCGACGCCGCCCGGCAGACCTTCCTGGACGCCTTCACGCGGGAGGCCATGCAGCCGCGCTTCGACCGGTTCCTGGCGAACTGTCTGTCTACGGCGGTGCCTTTCCTGGAGCGCGTAGGTGATCCCGAAGACTCTGAGTAGCCTCGAAAGTCATTGCGTCAACATGGGCTCCCTGCGGTCGCCCGTCATGTTGCGCCTGCGGCGCGTCATTGAGTCATTCATGGTCATTGATGGTGTATTCTGCCAAGTGACAACCAATGACGCGAGCGCAGCGAGCCAATGACCAACAATGACGGTGAGCCCTGCGAGCCCCTGACCCCGAGTGACGCGAGCGCAGCGAGCCAATGACCACAAAATGACGTGAGTGTCAGCGAACGATACTATGCATAGTCCCACCAGCGTCCTCGTCACCGGCGGGGCGGGCTTCATCGGCTCGAACTTTCTGCTGCACATGGTGCCGCGCCATCCGGATGTGCACTTCGTCAACCTGGACGCGCTCACCTATGCGGGCAACCTCACCAACCTGACGGCCATCGAGGACGCCGCCAACTACCACTTCGTCCACGGCAGCGTGACCGACGCCGAACTGGTCGCCGACCTGTTCGCGGAGCACGCCGTCTCGACGGTCGTCCACTTCGCGGCGGAGAGTCACGTCGACCGCTCTATCATGGCGCCGCTGGCCTTCGTCGAGACCAACACGAAGGGCACCGTCGTCCTGCTGGAAGCGGCCCGCGCCGCCTGGGACGACCGGGACGCGCACCCCGACCGCTACCGCTTCTTCCACGTCTCGACGGACGAGGTCTTCGGCTCGCTCGGTGACGACGGCTTCTTCTCGGAGACGACACCCTACGACCCGCGCTCGCCCTACTCGGCCTCGAAGGCGGCGAGCGACCACTTCGTGCGGGCCTACGCGCACACGTACGACCTCCCGGTGCTCATCTCCAACTGCTCGAACAACTACGGGCCCTATCAATTCCCGGAGAAGCTGATTCCGCTCTTCATCCAGAATGCCCTGCACCGCCGCCCCGTCCCGGTCTACGGCACGGGCGAGAACGTGCGCGACTGGCTGCACGTCCGCGATCACTGTACCGCCATCGCGCGGATCCTGGAGGCGGGTCGCGTGGGCGAGACGTACTGCGTCAGCGGCAACGAGGAGCGGCGCAATCTCGACCTCATCCATCTGCTGCTGGACCTGGTCGACGAGGCGCTGGGGCGGGAGCCGGGCACGTCGCGTGCGCTCATCACCTTCGTCAAAGACCGGCCCGGCCACGACTACCGCTACGCCATCGACGCCTCCAAGCTGCGCGACGAGCTGGGCTGGACGCCGACCTACGACCTGGAGACGGGCCTGCGCGCCACGGTCGACTGGTACCTGGCCAATCAGGACTGGCTCGACGCCGTGCAGGACGAGTCCTACCGGGACTACTACGAACAGCAGTATTCCCATCGCTAATCCGATCCGAACCGACGCCGATAGTCTGTGACATCTACGCCTATATCCGAGCAACCGCTGAAGGGAGTCGTGCTGGCCGGGGGCACCGGCAGCCGCCTCTATCCGCTCACCAAAGTCACCAACAAGCACCTGCTGCCCGTCGGGCGCTACCCGATGATCTACCATCCGCTCATGCGGATGCGGCGGGCGGGCATCGAGGACGTCGCCGTCGTCACGAGCCCCGAGCACATGGGCGACGTGGTCAATCTGCTGGGCAGCGGGCGCGGCCTGGGGCTCGACCTCACCTACCGCGTGCAGGACGAGCCCGGCGGCATCGCGCAGGCCATCGGGCTCTGCGAGAACTTCGTCGGCAGTGCGCCCTTTCTCGTCATCCTGGGGGATAACATTCTGGCCGAGGACATCGCCGATCAGGCCGAGGCGTACCGACGGCAGCTGGCCGAGATGGGCGGCGGCGCGCGCGTGCTTCTGAAGGAGGTGCCCGACCCGGAGCGCTACGGCGTGCCCCGCTTCGAGACGAGCAGCGACGGCACCCGGCGCATCGCGGAGATCATCGAAAAGCCCGACGACCCGCCCAGCAATTACTCCGTCACGGGCATCTACTTCTATGATCCCAGCGTCTTCGACATCATCCGCGGGCTGCACCCGAGTCGGCGTGGCGAGTACGAGGTGAGCGACGTGAGCACCGCCTACGTGCGGCAGGGGCGCCTCAGCTATGGCGTCTTGGACGGCTGGTGGGGCGACGCCGGGACGCTGGACGGGTGGCACGAAGCGAACGAGTTGGCGCATGACCTCGTCTACGACGAGCTGGAAGCCGAGCAGACAGCAGCCACGACGCTGGAGGCGTCCCCATGACGTGGACGGACGCCCCTATCGACGGCTGTACGATCACGTCGCTCCAGAAGTACCGCGACGAGCGCGGCTGGCTGGCCGAGTTCTTCCGGCAGGACGAGTTGCCCGAGGCCCTGCACCCGGTCATGGGCTACCTCTCGATGACTCGTCCCGGCATTGTGCGCGGGCCGCACGAGCACGAAACGCAGACCGATCTCTTCGTCTTCTTCAGTGGGCGGTTTCGGCTCTACCTGTGGGATGGCCGCGAGGACTCCCCGACGCGCGGCCACCGGCACGTCGTCGAACTCGGCGAGGCCGACCCGGCGGCCGTCATGGTGCCGCCTGGCGTGGTGCATGCGTATCGCAACGTGGGCGAGACGGACGCGCTCATCGTCAACTGCCCGAACCGCCTCTACGCAGGCGAGGGCAAGCAGGAGCCCGTCGATGAGATCCGTCACGAGGACCGCCCCGACTCGCCGTACGTGCTGGAGTAGGCAGACGCGCTGTGCTGACCCTCTTTACGATCCCGAAGCCCTTCGCGGGCCACATCGGCGTCATCCAGCGGAACGCGCTGGAGAGCTGGCGCCGCCTGGACTCCGACGTCGAGATCATCCTCTGCGGCGACGACGCGGGCGTGGCGAAGACGGCGGACGCCCTCGGAGTG
>JAAAOL010000095.1 GCA_009908885.1 Bacteroidota bacterium
AGGACCGGACGGGCTGTTGAGGAGAGTGGATATCCTGGACTACGCGACGAGCGCACGTGGTGTTACGTGCGAAGTGACGTACCATTCTCGCGGTGGTGATGTCTGCAAGACTGAGAACGTGGTGCGTACTGTGTGAGAGCTTGTCCCGGACGGTGCTCGTCCCGATGTGAAGCCGGGGACCGGATAGTGCGCTACTGAAGCCATCGCCCCCGCTTATCACGGACCACAGCTTGTCCCGACATCCTGTCGGGGAACCACACCATCACGCCGTGCGACCATCAGGATGCGGACATCCCCCCACCTGAATCAGTAGGAGATCCAGGAAGCCGAGCGCAGTCCAGAGGATGCGCCGGAATCCGCTACGCAAACGCATTCAGCCCGGTGATGTCGCGCCCGACGATGAGGGTATGCACCTCGTGCGTGCCCTCGTAGGTGAGGACGGACTCCAGGTTGGCCATGTGGCGCATGACCGGATACATGCCGAGCACGCCGTTGCCGCCCAGCACCTGCCGGGCCGAGCGGGCCACGTCCGCCGCCATCTGGCAGTTGTTGCGCTTGGCGAGCGACACCTGCTGCGGACGGAGCGTGCCCTGGTCCTTCAGCGTCCCGAGGCGCCATGCCAGCAGCTGCGCCTTGGTGATCTCCTGCATCATGTCGACCAGCCGCTCCTGGATGAGCTGAAACTGGCCGATGGGCCGGTCGAACTGGATCCGGTTTTTGGCGTGCTGGAGGGCCGCGTCGTAGCAGGCCGTCGCCGCCCCGATGACGCCCCAGGCGATGCCGTAGCGGGCCTGGGTGAGGCACGAGAGGGGGCCTTTGAGCCCCTGCGCCTCGGGCAGCCGGTTCGAGGCGGGGATGCGGACCTCGTCCAGGATGACTTCGGAGGTGATGGCCGCGCGGAGCGACCACTTGTCCATGATGCGGGGCGTCGAGACGCCGGGGCGGTCCAGTTCCACCAGGAAGCCGCCGATCTCGCCCTCGTCGTCCTTGGCCCAGACGACGGCCACGTCGCCCTCGGAGGCGTTGGTGGACCAGCGCTTATGCCCGGTCAGGACGTACTCACCGCCGTCGCGGGTGGCACGCGTCTCCATGCCGCCGGGATCGGACCCGTGGTCGGGCTCGGTGAGGGCGAAGCAGCCGATGGCGTCGGCCTGCGCCAGCGCCGGAAGCCAGCGCCGCTTCTGCGCCTCGCTGCCGTACCGCCAGATGGGGTACATCACCAGCGAGCCCTGCACGGAGCAGAACGAGCGCAGGCCGGAGTCGGCCCGCTCGATTTCCTGCATCATCAGGCCATACGTGATGTTGCTGTGGCCCCCGCCGCCGTACTCCGTCGGCAGGTTCGGTCCCAGCAGGCCGAGGCGGGCGAAGTCTTTCGCCAGATGCATCGGGAAGGTCATCGCCTGGGCGTGCTCTTCGATGAGAGGCAGCACCTCGGCGGTCACGAAGGCGCGGACCTCGTCGCGGATCGCGCGCTGCTCATCGGTCAGGAGATCGTCCAGCCCGACGTAGTCGAGGCCGTCGTAGGCCGCCGGGTCGTACGTCGCGCTGCCCAGCGTGGCGCCGTCGACGGCGACGGAATCGCTCAGAGAAGTTGACATGGGTGGAAGTGTTCGTCCGAAGGGCGGTGGTGTCGAGGGGAGACTTCGAACGAAGCGCTGCGGCGTCGGTTCGGCCCGCCGAAGCGAGCCCTGCGGGACGCTACTCTGCGCCCACCATCTCCTTCTCGTCTGCCTTCGGGCGGGAGGCGCCGTTGGAGCGGCTGTTGCCGCGCGGGACGAAGGCCTGAATGCCGGTCAGCTCACGCCCGAGGATGAGGCCGTGGATGTCGAACGTGCCCTCGTAGGTGTTGACGCTCTCCAGGTTGACCATGTGGTGGATGACGCGGAAGTCGCCCGTGATGCCGTTGCCGCCGAGCATGTCGCGCGCGGTGCGGGCGATCTCCAGCGCCGTGCCGCAGTTGTTGCGCTTGGCGAGCGAGACCATCGCCGGGACGGCCCTGCCCTGATCCATCAGGTCGCCGAGGCGCCAGGCCAGCAGCTGCATCTGCGTGATCTCGGTCAGCATGTTGGCCAGCTTGGTCTGGATGAGCTGGTTCGCGCCGAGCGGGTGGCCGAACTGATGACGCTCCATCACGTACTGCCGCGCCCGGTGGTAGCAGTTCTCCGCCGCGCCGAGGGCGCCCCAGACGATGCCGTAGCGGGCGCTGTTGAGGCACGTGAACGGGCCCTTCAGGCCGCGCACCTCCGGGAAGACGTTGGCGTCCGGCACGAAGCAGTCGCTCAGCACGATCTCGCCGGTGCTGGAAGCGCGGAGCGACATCTTGTTGTGCGTCTCCGGCGTCGCGAACCCGTCGAAGTCGCGCTCTACCACGAAGCCGCGAATCGTGCCCTCGTCGTCCGTGCCTTTCTCCTTCGCCCAGACCACCGCCACGTCGGCGATAGGCGAGTTGGTGATCCACATCTTGGCCCCGTTGAGCACCCAGCCGCCGTCCACGCGCGTCGCCGTCGTCTCCATCGAGCCGGGGTCGGAGCCGTGGTTGGGCTCCGTCAGCCCGAAGCAGCCGATCAGCTCGCCCGTGGCCAGCCGGGGCAGGAGCCGCTGCCGCAGCGCCTCACGGCCGAACTTCCAGATGGGTAGCATCACGAGCGACGACTGCACGGACGCGAACGAGCGGTATCCGGAGTCGACGCGCTCCAGCTCGCGGGCCAGCAGGCCGTACGACGTGTAGCTGACGTCCGCCCCGCCGTACTTCTCCGGCAGGAACGACCCGAGGAAGCCCAGTTCGCCCATCTCGCGCGGGATGGCCTCGTGGAACACTTCGTCCTGGTTGCCTTCGAGCGCGCGCGGCTCCAGCTGCTCCTGGGCGTACTTGCGGGCCGTCTCCATGATGAGGCGCTCGTCGTCGCCCAGCATGGACTCGACGAGAAAGGCGTCGTCGGCATTGAAGGAATGCTTCGGCATGAGATGCGAGGGATGCGGTGGATGAAGGCTGCGGGATGCGGACGTTCAAGATACGAACGCGCACGACGGATGCGGAGTCCCGAAGCGCTTTTCCTGCGCACTCTCCGCGAATTTCAGGGTCTGCGGACCGCTACTTCTGCAAAGAAACACGTTCTCTACGGATGTGATGTCGGTACCGCACAGCGGCGCGTCCTTTCGCTTCAGCCGCCGGGCAGGGATCTCCGGCCTCCTCCTTCGTCGCCGGGGCCGTTTCTTGCAGGGCCTCTTTCTTGGTGGCGGACGGCTCTCGTCGTTCTCGGCGCACTGTGTCCCGATCGCGCCCTTCTCCGAACGCTAGGTGCTCGCCGGTTCGGCCACCTTCTCTCCACCTCCGGCTTCGTCGGAGCGTCATATCTCCTCTCATCTGATCCACGGTGAACCCTCATGGGACTGGCAAAACTCAACATTTTCGTCTCCGGCATCGACGACCCCTGTACCGTCGACCAGCGCACCTGGTACGTGACCATCTTCAACTGCGACGGCAGCGTGCTGGAGCACTGTGGCACGCGCTACGTGGTGCGTCCTGCGCCGTGTGGCCATCTACACGTAGAAATCCCACCCGGCTGCTACTACATCAAGGCGGTGTGGGGCTTCACGGTCGTGACGCCCAACCTGGTCTACCGCGCCAACCACTTCACGGATGCGGCCATCGTCACCGCGTGCTGCGAGCAGACGACCTGCGTCAAGCTGTTTAACCCCAGCGTCCACCGCTGCGGCTACATCTACGTGCGGGCCCTCCGTGACCTCGCCCGGCAGGGCGTCATCGAAGGCAACCTGGCCGACCGCGCCGCTCGCATCGTAGAGGACGTGGCGGAGCAGGACGAGGATCGTCCGATGGGTCGGTTCGAGATGCTGATCGAAGAAGAAATCGAACAGGAACTGAAACGTCGTATGAAGGAAGAGCAACGCGAACGGAAAGGGCGCACGGGCGAAGACCAGTAACCGGCGCCCATCCTGACCACGCACTTCCGAGAGCCCTCCTATCGTGCCCCCGGCTGACCCGGTGGCTTCCGGAAGACCGAGCGACGGAGCCTTGGCTGACAGGGCTCCGTCGCCTCGTTTTGGGACGCCGCAGACGACCGTTGTCGTCGGCGTACCGCGAATAATTGGCGCGAGCTAAACGAAACGGCGTTCGATGCGTAGGCAGTCGATGTTACTTTTCAGCGGTCCGGTCCGTCCTAGTCGATACGCTCTTGTTCACCAGCTTGCCCTCATCATGACGCGCTCCCTCCGCTCGCTGCTCGCTGCCCTGCTGTTCGTCGTGCTACTGTGCGGCTCCTCGGCGCTGACGGCCCACGCACAGGACCGCACACCCCGGTTCGGCCTCGGCTTCAACACGATGCTCAGCACCTCCGACGGCCTCGGGCTCGGCTTTCGCGGGCGCGTGTCGGCCCCGATCAACCTGGACCTCTCCGTCGCGCTCGACCTGGGGCTGACTGGCTTCGTCCTCCAGGGGCGCGACCAGGCCGTGTACGTGTTCGACCCGCAGGTCTCGGCCATTCTGACGCTGCCCTACGGTCAGAATCGGGCGCCCTACGTGCTCGGCGGCATCGGCGCGTACGCCGCCTTCGACCAGGACGATGAGGAGTCCGAGGGCAACACCACGCGCGGCGGACCGACGATCCACGGCGGCATCGGCTGGGTGCAGCGCCTGAATGAGACGACGGTCTACTACGAGATCAACCCGGCGCTGGTCATCGGCGAAGAAGACGTGGACCTGGTCTTCCCCCTCCGCCTCGGCATCATCTTTTAGGTTGCCTGGTTGCTGGTTGGGTGGTTGCTGGTTGGCGATGACGACCTTCCCCTCAACCAGAAACTAAACAACCACTAACCAAACAACCTGCCCCCGTCACCCGATGCGGCGGAGGATCGACTGGAGACGTTCGTGGTCGTCGTCGAGCAGGCGGCTGAGGGCACGGCCGTGAGCCGTGTGCAGGTTGGACAGGACGGCCACGAGCAAGTCGTCCACCGGGACGGACGGGTCGGGGCTGCTGACGAGGGTCCGCAGGAAGTCGAACGGGCGTCCCAGCTGCTCCACATCGTCGGGCGTGCCGGGAAAGACGAAGTCGTGCACGCCCGCCGGGTGGGGCGGCAGCGTCTGGCGCACCTGGCCGTCAGCGTCCGCGTAGGCGATGACCTGGGCGCGGAAGGTGGTGGTGAGCAGGTCTGGAATCTGCGGATACTCGCGCCGCAGCTCCTCCAGCGTCTTGCCCAGCGCCCGGGCCTGCCGGTTCGGCTCCAGCGACCGGATCTCGACGTGACTCACGAGGCCGAAGAGCGTGATGCCGCGGTCGTGCGGCACCCGCACCCACGTGCCGAAGGCGGGCGGATCGGTCTCGCGGTACACCTCGGCCACGAACTGGCGCGTGCTGGATTCGATGACTTCGGCGATCTTCTCAGGCATACGGGGTCGTCGTTGGGCTAAACCGTTCGACCGGAAAATACGTAGCAGGACGTAGAGTGCAAGCGAGACGCCCCCCGACTTGTTCGCGGAGACTGTCTTTGCTCCGCTCATTCGCGTACCTTGCCCCTCCATCGGCCCATCATCTCCGACACCGCCCATGGCTAGCCGACAGCGTTCCCGATCCCAGTCGCTGGACTCCCAGAGCGACGACCTCGATGCGTACTACGAGGACGAGCTGATCCTGCAGGACTACATCTCGCGCCTGCTGGAGCTGCAAGACGAGCGCGGCACGTTTCTCGAAGAGGACGACCTCAAGACGACGGCGCAGGACCTCGGCCTTACGGAGGAAGAGATGCAGAAGGTGGAGGCCGCCGTCGAGGCGCACGAGAAGCGCGGGGCCAACTTCGCCAAGTACAACCGCTGGGACGACGCCATCGACGAGTACCGACAAGCTGTGGCGCTGGCCCCGTTCGACAAGGAGCTGGCGCTGGGGCTGGCGCGGGCCTACCAGGGGCGCTGGCAGAAGCTGGGCCGCGCCGCGGACCGCGAGGAGGCCGCCCGCTACGCCCGCCGCGCCATCGACCTGGACGCCGACTACGCCGAGCCGTTCCGGCTGCTGGAGGAGCTGGACCGGCAGCCCATCCGCGCCACGACGAGCTCATCGACGACGCCCAGCAAGGTGGTGCTCTCCACCATCCTGCTCGCCGGCGGTCTCATCGCCCTCGTCGTCCTGGCCATCCTCCTCCTGTTCGTGGTGATCGCCTAGACGCACTCTCGGTGGGCACGCCCGTAGTGTCGCCTGTGCCCGCTATGTCGTATCATAGTCGCCAGAGCGTTCATCCCGGCGGACCCCCTCCGCGCCGACGTGCCCGTATCATCCGGCTACAGCGACCCATGGCCGACACGCCGTCTCGCGACCTCGACCTGTCCGACATTTTTGGTCTCATCATCTCGAACCAGGCCACCACGCGCGCCCGGTTCAAGGTCATCATGCAGACCATGGCCCGCATCCTGGCGCACCTCGAAGCGCGCGACGAGGACGAGCTGCTGGCTGAGTTGATGGAGCACTACGAGACCGAACGTGGCATCGAGTCGGAGACCCTCAAGGCGTACTTCCGGCAGGCGCACGGAGCTGGCGACGACGGATGACGCGACGCCGGGCCGGACGCAACGCCCCTCCCCGGTTTAGCACAGCGCGGGGCGTCCGATACCGTTCATGACCGTATGCCTCGACGGACCGGAACGACCCGCATGGACATCAAGACCCTCAAACAACTCGCTGCGCTGCGGCAGCAGATCGAAGACACCGAGGCCGAGATCGCCGAGTGGACGGCCCGCCGGATGCAGGCCCTGCAGGAGCAGTCGCAAAGCGCCCAGGCGCGGTGCGTGCAGACCTTCGCCACCCACTTCGGCCAGGACGACGACTTCGAGGTCGAGGTGTTCGACGATGGCGCGGCCGCCCGCTACAAGACGCTGGAGATCTCCCTGATGCCGCTCCAGGAGAACTCACCCGACCTGCTGAAACTGCGCGTCACCGGCGTCTTCGACATCGACACGTACCACGAGATCAGCCTGGCCCCGCCCGACGTGGCCTCCAAGACGCCGCCCCCGAAGCCCGGCGGCGACTCCGAGATGGCCCGCCTGGCCCAGCAGCTGCGCGAGTTGCGGATCGAACTGAGCCAGTTGCGGAAGGAGGTCAACCAGATCGAAGACGGCCACCTGGCCTACGTCGTGCGCGGGGCGAAGCCCAAGACGCGCGAGAACGACGGCACGGAGCGCTTCGGCAGCTTCGAGGCCTACCTCCGCTCCACGTTCGAGTTCAACGGGACGGCCTGACGCCACGACGCCGTCCGAGCCCCCTGATCCCGTTTGCGCGTGGCGATGTCCGTATCGTCGAGAATATGATGCGTATCGCGTGACGCGTCAAAAAGCGCTGATGGAGCGATGGCCCTTTCCCATCACGCACCACGCAACACGGACCACGCACCACGACCGGCGAGACAAGATCCGGACATCAACACGCTGAATCAGTATGAAAGGGCACCGGCCAATCCACCCTACAGCCGCCTAGCGCACCGTTCACCGACCGAATGCCACGATTCAGCCGGATCGAGGCGCGGGAGGCGTATCCATCTTCGGCACGACGCCGTACGCCGCGTTGTGTCCTCATCATTTCTTCACAGAAGATGGAACGAGGTGTCTTATGAAACGCTTCACCCCTCTGTTCGCCGTGCTCCTGCTCTCGTTCGCGCTGTCGTCTCCCCTGTATGCGACGTCCGACTCCGAACCGCCCGAACTCGTAGATCCGGCCCTGACGACGACCAACCTGGCGACGGTCGACTGGGCCGCCTTCAGCACCAACCTGGTCAACGCCCTCGCCACGGACAACGACGGCCTCCAGCAGTCCGCGATGCAACTCATCATCAAGTACCGCGAGCGGGTGGACGTGCACCGCGCCCGGTTCGACGTGATGCGCCTGTACCGCGACCACGATGACGACCGCGTGCGCCGGATGGCCGTCGTCACGCTCGGCGCCATGGACAACAACTGGGCGCTCGGCTTCCTGGCCCGCTCGGTGACCTTCGAAGACGACCCGGCGGTGCGTCACACGATCCAGGCCGTCCTGGCGGATGCGCACCTCCGCTAGCCCGCCGACGTGTTTCACCCTTTCATGCAGCGACGCCCGTGCCCACCCGCACGGGCTTTTGTATTTGGGGGCACTGCGCACTGCCGAGCCTGGCGTCAGGATTCCAGCAGATCGTCCGAGGCCTGGGCGTTGTAGACCAACAGCACGGTGCCGACGGCGCGGGCCAGCCCATCGAGGCGCTCGCCATAGGCGCCTTCCTCCCCGGCGAGCGGCACCGGCATGCCGAGTAGCGTCAGGTCCACGTCGCGGCTGTGCTCGGCGAACAGGTCGGGCGTGGGGCGCTCGGGATGCACGATGATGTTGGGCGTGCCCTGCACCCGCACCTCGTCCAGCAGGGCCTCCAGGTGCGCCTGCGTCCGCTCGCGACCCTCCTCCCCTTCGATGATGCGCGAGAGGCGCACTTCCGCGCCGCCCCAGTCGCTGTGCTGCCGGATCAGGTGCGCCAGCAGCAGCATGAGATCGGCGTTGCCGCCGCGCCCGCCCCACCACACGTTGATCACCTGCTTGTCACCGAAGTCGCGCTCAGGATCGACGTTCAGAAAGAGCATCGATTTCTCCAGCGCGGCAATGCGGCGGAGCACCTGCATGAGCTTCACCCGTCCCTCCGGCGTGGCGCTCCAGCCCATCATGAGCGTGTTCGACTCCAACACGCCCACGCCGTGCGACTGGGCCACGAGCACCGCCCCGTCGACGAAGTTCGACACCACCTGCGCCTCGGCGAACGCGGCCATGCGCCGGTCCTGGATGAAGCTGCGGATGTGCTTCTGGGCCGTCTCCCGCAGCCGCGGGGCACTCACCTTGTCTTGCGCACCCGTGATGAGTTGGAAAAACGTCACGAGGCCCCGTCCACGCGCCAGCCACTCGGCCATCTTGACCAGTTGCTCGCGGTTATACGGCTGCCCGGTGAACACCATGATATTGGGCCGCCAGTTGCGTCCGTGCTCGGGCGGCTGCCGCTCCAGGTTGAGCAGCGCGTAGCGGGCCAGTGACGTCCAGATGCCGCTGCGCACGTCGCCCCAGGTGCGCACCATCCGGCGGCGGCTGAGCAGGAAGAAGATGCCGTACGAGATGACGATGGCGAAGATGGTGGCGGGCGTGTTGATGAGAAACATGGCGCCGTAGCACCCCAGCGCGCCCAGGAGCGACACCACCAGCGGCACGTTGAACCGCGGCCGGTAGCTCGGGTTGCCCACCAGCCGCTCGATGGCGGCCACCAGGTTCACCATGCCGTAGGTGTTGAGGAAGAACATGGTGATGATCGGCGCCACGAAGTCGAGGTCGCCCATCCAGATGATGACGACGGCCACGACGCCGGTGACCAGCACCGCCATGCGCGGCTCGGTGGGGCTGCCCATGTTGGACGCCATCCACTTCGGCGTCACGCGGTCCATCGAGATGGCCTGCAACGTGCGCGGGGCGGCCAGCACACTCCCCAGCGCCGAGGACAGCGTGGAGGCGGCTACGCCAGCCAGAATGAGCACCGGAATGCTGGCGACCTCCTCCATGGCCAATGTGTTGGAGATCAATACGTCCGCAGGCAGCTGATAGGCAAACCAGACGGCAGCGAGCACATAGACGACCGACGTCACTGCGATGGCGGCGATGGTGCCGCGCGGGATGCTGCGGCTCGGGTCCTTCAGGTCGCCCGACATGCTGATGCCCACCTCGATGCCCGTCACGGCCGGGAAAAACACGGCGAAGACGATCCAGAAGCTCACGCCTTCCGTGTATTGCGGCAACAGGTTCGGGCGCATGAAGTCGCCCCAACCGCCGGTAAAAAACGACAGCAGCGCCGCCGCCAGGATGACCAGGATCGCGTACTGGATGCGGAGCGCGAAGTCGGCCCCCACGTAGGCGATGACGACGAAGGCGAGGGCTACGCCGGTCGCCAGAAGGCGCGGATCGAGGGCCGCGACGGCGGGAATGGTCGACATCGCCTCGGTGAAGCCGATGATATAGAAGGCCACCGAGATGGCCTGCGACAGGTAGAGCGGAATCCCTATGGCGCCGCCGATCTCCAATCCGAGCGAGCGCGAGATGAGGTAGTAGTTGCCCCCCGCCTTGACGTCCATGCTCGTGGCGATGGCCGAGAGCGACAGGCCCGTCATGAACGAGATGGCGTTGGCGAGCACGATGATGGCCAGCGCGCCCCACAGGCCCGCCTGCCCGACGACCCAGCCCGTCCGCAGAAACAGGATGATGCCCAGGATGGTGAGCACGTTCGGGGTAAAGACCCCTTTGAACGTACCGAATCGCCCGGTGCTGGTGGGACCTTTCGGCGTCGTATCGGCCATTGGAAATGCGTTGTCAGTCGGGGTGCGGCCCGGCCCGCGACGCGCTCGTGAGGCGCTGCGAGACGAAAGGCTGGCGGCGGAGGCCCCGCATAATAAACAAAACCGGCTCAGAATCTGCATCGCTGCGTCATCTGAGCCGGTTGTAGAGAGCCAACGACCGGACTCGAACCGGTGACCTGTCCCTTACGAGGGGACTGCTCTACCAACTGAGCTACGTTGGCCTGGAGAAGGGACCAGCCTGTCGGTAACAGGGCGCCCAATGTACACAGCCTTGCACGCGCTGTCAAGACGTAGGATCCGCTCCATTAAGGCTTCAAATTTCACCCCTCGCGGGCCTATTTCGGAACCGCTCCACCCACGCCGCGCCGGAGAACCCGTGCCCCCTGCCGCCGATAGAAGCGACATGTTTCGGCTGGAGAACGTAACGAAGCGCTTCGGCGACACCCTGGCGGTCGACGACCTGTCGGTGACGACCGCGCCGGGCCAGACGACCGTGCTGATCGGC
>JAAAOL010000179.1 GCA_009908885.1 Bacteroidota bacterium
GTAGCCGCGTATGGAGCCACAGTCACAGATCCCGCACCGCAGGTCGGGGGCGCAATGCGCGGCGGATATACGCTAAACACATACCCGACGCGTCTCTACCACAACGCTACGGGTTCGCTAAATACGTACCCTCGCCCCGAGGCGTCTCTACCAACCGTGTTCATCACCTATCCGGACATCGCCACGCTGAACTCGTATCAGTCCTCGGTGATAGGGCTGCGGCGTCTGGACCGCTGCCTCGGCTTCGACCGGGCGCAATAGGGACGGCACCCCGATTTTCGCCCGACGCATCCCCTGCGGTTCGCGTGGTGACGGGAGCGCGGGAGCATGCACCGTGAGAAGACAGCGCGGTGGTTCGCTGACCGTGCTCTCGCGACGGGCCAGTGCCGCCGCTTTCCGCTGCGATAGTGCCGCATCTCACCAAAAAACGCCCAATACAGGCCGTATCGGGCGTCGTGAGCGCGAAAATGTCGGGACGCCCGGATTCGAACCGGGGACCTCCTGCTCCCAAAGCAGGTGCGCTAACCGGACTGCGCTACGTCCCGTGCGTGGGGCGGGGACCGGAGGCGTCACAAAGACCCGGTCGTCCGCTCCCCAGACCGGCAATCGCTTAGCTGCGAGCGGCCTTCAACTCGTCCTGTACCTCATCCACCGGCACCATCTTCTGCCGGAAGCTGTAGTGGCCGTTCTCCTTCTTCACGGCCGCGACGATCTTGGCCATGTCTTTGCCCTGCGCGTTCTGGATGCGGTCGGTGCGCTGGTTTTTGCTAACTCGCTTTGCCATAACAATCTCCTCTCAGGAATACAGTGAGCGGCGCCGTGCCGGGTTACTTGATCTCGCGGTGGAGGGTGTGCTTGCGGAGCACCGGGTTGTACTTCATCAGCTCCAGGCGGTCCGTCGTGTTGCGCCGGTTTTTGGTCGTCGAATAGCGCGACGTGCCCGGGGCTTCGGTGCACTCCAGGGTAATCTGATGCCGCGCGTCTTTGCCTCGCTTAGCCATGAGTTCGCCTACAGGTCAGGTGAGCAGAATGCAGCGCCTGCTTAAATCTTGACGCCTTGCTTGCGGGCCTCTCGGAGCACCGCCGAGATCCCTTTCTTGTTGATCGTCTTGAGGGTCTTCGTCGAGACGCGGAGCGTAATCCAGCGATCCTCTTCGGGAATGTAGAACCGCTTCTTCTGCAGGTTCACGTTGAAGCGGCGCTTGGCCTTGTTGTTCGAGCGGGAGACGTGGTTGCCCGAAGCGGGGCCTCGTCCGGTGAGCTGGTCCTTGCGAGCCATGACGGTGAAGACGGTCTAAACAGAAGAAGTCGCGGTCGGTGCTGCCCCGGCGCGGCCGGGCCCGTGATGGTGGCACGAGCCCTGCAATATAAACAATGCGGGGCAGGCCGCACAGGGCCGATGCGCCGCAATGGCGCGTGTCGCCCCGAATTCTCGGTGAACAGCGGAGCCTTAAAGCAAGCGTCCCCCGAAATGTTTCTAAAGAAATGATGGAGCGGCGGCCGGCCGCCGCCCGGCGATCAGCCCTCGTGCGACGGGGCTCCCTGGCCGTTGCTGGGGCGCTGGATGAGCGAGGACGGCGCCTCGAAGAACTCGAACAGGGTGTCGGCGCGGAGGCCCAGGCGGAGCGTTTCGAGCGGGATGACCTCCTCGGGGCTGATGTTGCCCAGGTTCACGTTGGCCCCGAGCTGGCGGATGAACCAGACCTGCTGCGCCTTCTGCGGCGCCTCGAAGATGACCTGCTCCTGCCCGATCAGGTCGACGATCTCCTCGACGAGCCCGGAGCGCACCTCACCGTTGGGGCGGAAGAGGCCGGCCGTCCCGCTCTCGCGCGCCTCGCAGATCACCTTGTGGCTCCCGGCGTCCAACTCGGCGCGGATGAGTTGCACCCACTTGTACGGCGGCATGATGTGGGTCGCGTCCTTGGAGCCCACCTCGCTCAGCACGCGGAAGTCCTGGGCGAAGAGGCGGATGCAGCGCAGCTTTTCCTCGTGCGCCACCGAGATAGATCCGTCCGAAATCTCGACGTGCTCCAGGTCCAGCTCCGAGAGCAGCGACCGGTACGTGTCGAGCTGATCGCGCATGTAGAAGGCCTCGAACAGCGTCCCGCCGAAGTACACCGGGATGTCGGCGGCGCGGTAGGCGGCCAGCTTGCGCTGCAGGCCGGGCGTGATGACGGCCGTGCCCCAGCCGAGCTTCACGAGGTCCACGTACTCGGCCACCACGTCCAGTTTCTCCTCGACCCGCTGGGCCGACAGCCCTTTGTCCAGCATGAGCGTAAGTCCGGATGTCCGGGGCTTCGGCGGACGTTCCGGAATGCCGATCATGTTAAATTGCTTGTGAATCATGGTGGGCGGCGTACAGGTGCTTGGTCTGCGGGGTTACGAAGAAGGGACGATGGCTCGGGTGCTACGATCACGACAGAAGCGTCCCCAATCGCTTCGTTGCGATTTTCTCAAACACAGCATGATAGCCATTTCCCGGCGGTAGAGTCAAACCCTTCATCAACAAGACACAGACGCGGTGGCCGCATGTAGCGGGAAAGCGAAGCGCGCCGCTGCCTGAATGGGCCGGTCCCGTGTCCTCGGAGGCCGTCTGTGATAGGAGAAGTGCCCGGGGCGGTGGGGCGTCAGCCCGTCGCTCGGAGCATCGCGAGGAGGCTTTCGAATTCTTCCTTGCAGTCCGGGCAGCGCTGCAGGTGGGCGTGGATCTTCGGCAGCAGCTCCTCGGCGGGCTTGCCGGAGAGCAGCAGGTCGGCGAAGGCATCCATCCGCGCGAAGCATTCGTCGCAGGCGATCTCGTCGGGCTGCGTCGTGGCCAGCGCGCGGGCGAGGCGGGACAGGGTGGACGGGTCGAGCGGCATGGCGGGCGAGACGTGGTGAGCGGGGCGGCGGAACCTACTCGTTAGACGACGCGGGGCGCTCCGATCTTACCGGGCCTCGACCTCGGCCAGGATCTCCTCCGGCGCGATGCCCCGTTCCCGCAGGGCCGCCTTCAGGTTCTTGCGGGCGTCGTGGAGGCGCTTGTAGAGCGTGTTGCGGGAGACGCCGAGGCGCCGGGCGACCTCCGTGATGGGCATGTCGTGCTGCATCACGGCTTCCAGGGCCGTGCGCTGCGTCTCGGTGAGGGTCTGCTGCATCACCTGCTGGACGACCTCGACGTAGTGGGCCAGCGTGGCCTGGTCGTCTGGGCGCGGCGCCTGGTCGGTCAGCGACGGGTGGGGGCGGGGCGCGCCGTCGTCGTCGCGCGTGGTCAGGTCCTCCAGCGAGACGTTCTCCCACCGCTTCCGGCGCAGCTTGGTCAGCGCGAGGCGGGCGGCGATCTTGTGGGCCCACGTGGTGAAGCGCGCCTCGCCCCGAAACGCGTCCAGGTGGTCCAGGATCTTGAGCAGCGCCTCCTGGGCCACGTCCTCGGCGAAGGCGTCGATCTGGTGGGGCACGCGGTCGCGGAAGGCGGCGCGCAGGCCGCGAACGAGGATCGGGCGCAGGGCGGCGAGGGCCTGGTCGCGGTCCGGCCCGCGGAGGGCGTCGAGCCACTCGTCGTTCGTCGTCGGCGCAGCGGAGCGTCGGAACCAGCGCAGCATGGGCGGGGATGGGGCAGGGGAGCGAGGGCGCGTGCACCGTTCTATGTGAGAGCGCCCGTGCGCGTGTTACGGCTGCGTGTTTCGGCGGCGCGTTGGGGCGGGCGCGGTAAGATCCGCCGCGGTCGCCGCGTCTACTCCCTGAACGCGCGAGACCGTCTCGCATCACGCACACTGACGTTGGAGGATGGTATGACGCCGCAGGATCGACGCACCCCACAGGGATCGCCTCGGACGTGGATCGGCACCCTCGCCCTGGTGGCCGTCCTCGTCGCTTCCGTCGGGGCGGCTTCGGGAGGGCTAGCGTTGCCGACCGAGGTCCTCGGCCTCAGCGCGCTGGCCGGGCTCGTCCTGGGCCTGTTCGCGACGGTCTACCGCTGTGCGCTCCACCGGGGGCGTTGCGGCCTGTAGGCCCGCCGGGACGGCGCGGGTAAGATGTTCGGCGCTGACCGCGTCTACCCTGTGAACGACGACGACATTCACGCTCACCATAGATTCGACTTCGCCATGAACACGCAACAGCAATCGCTTCAGCACACCGCATCGAACGCAACGGCATTCAGCCAGGAACTGCAGGCGGGCGTCCTCGGCGGCCTCGCTGGTGGTCTCGTCTTCGGGATCATGATGGCCTTCATGGGCATGCTTCCGATGGTGGCCCAGCTCATCGGCGCCTCCAGCGCGCTGATCGGCTTTGGCGTCCACCTCGGCATCAGCGCCTTCATCGGCGGCGCCTACGGGCTCGTCGCCCGCCTGCTCGGACCGAGCCTCTCCAGCCACCTGGTGGCGGGCGTCATCAACGGCCTCGTCTGGTGGGTCCTGGGGGCGCTCATCGCCATGCCGGTGGCGCTCGGGATGACGGCCAAGGTGCTCACCGTGGGGACGCCGCAGGTGTTCAGCCTCGTCGGCCACCTCGTCTTCGGCATCATCGCCGCCATCGTCTTCCGGCGCCTCTACCACGACGCCGCGTAACGCGCCTCCCGGCACCGCTTCGTGCCATGGCAGCGTCCGCTCTTTCACGAGGGCGGGCGCTGCTCTTCGTATCTTCTAAGCTGGGGCAGTGACCGACGGTGCCCCGTGACCACGCAGACAGCCGTCTGCGGTCCGTCGTCTCGTTCCGCGACCAGGGGCGCCTCTAGACCATCGTGCAGCACCAGAGCAATGCCCCAAGCCGCGTTTCGCCGACGAGGAGGTCTTCACGACCGGCCTGTTTGCCATCTTTCGACAACGACAGGCGACCGTATGGGGTCGCCCACATCGGCGAGATCTGCGATTACACTTGTGGCCACCTCGCGGCCGGGCTTCCGGCGCTGCCCTCCTACGGTGACGACGCGCAACGACTCGACCGGCTCAACTAACGTTCTCGTCCGTCTCCACTCAAAAGAGCCGCTGAGGCCGCGGGAGCGAGTCGGCGCGAGGGGGCGGGCCGCTGGGGCGCATCCAGCGGTGCATGGGGCCACGGAGCGGGGCCCCCGGGCCGGGACCCCCAAGGCGCATCCGCTCCTGCAAGCGAGCGAGCTGTTCCTCCGTTAGGATAGGCCTGAGTTCGGTGAGGACGGAGTCGTTGAGGGCGCGCATCTCGCGGCGGGCCTCGTCCATGATTTCGATGGCCGCGGGCGCTGCATCCGCCAGCACATCGCGTACGGCTTGGCGCTGCTCCGGCGTCGGGGCGATGGTGGTTTCGAAATGCTCAGCGAGCCGGGGTGGCTGCCGAAGCTCCTGGACCCGTTGCACGCGATTTACGAAGAGCGCCCCTACGAGAAGGGCCCCCAGCAAGGTGCCGGTAACAAACGATCCGCTGAGCAGGAGGATACTTTTCGTGCGCGATTTCATGACAACGCGGAAGGCAGTGAGCGTAACGAACAGAGGCCAGATTACAGAGCGGCGAAGAGCAATACGTTTTCGAGCGTGGTGCCGGGCAGGCCGAAGAGCGCTTCGAGGAAGGACGAGGCCGCGACAGCGTCGTTCATTGCAGTCACGTTGTACACGGCCAGCAGTACGATCAGCGCGAGCGCGGCGACCTCCACGCGGACAAAGAGCCACTGCAGAGCCTCGGCAAGCGATTCGTCAGCGCCCGGGGCGGGGCGCAACCGCTGCATCACGCGGCGGGAAAATCCGTCCTCAAACGAAGCGGTGTGGGACTGCAGCATACTCTGCATCGCCTGAAGACGATTCCACTCGGCACGTAGGTCGATATCGTGCTCCAGGCGCGAGCGGAGTCGCCGGGCCGTGGCATCATCCAGCGAGCCGTCCATCAGGCGGATAAGTTGAGCGCGATCAGGGGTCATGGCAGTCAGGTGAAGGTAGTATCGGAAGGTTTATTCGACCTGCATTTCGTCGGCGGTGAGAAACGGCGCGAGCAGCGGTTCCAGCTTGTCCAGCGCTCGTGAAAGCCTCGACATCACGGTACCCTCCGGGATGTCGAGGAGGGCGGCCGTCTCCCTCGTCGAATAGCCCTCCAGTATCCGCAGGACCACCACGGTGCGGTGCTTTTCGTCAATCTGCTGGAGGACGCGGCGGACCAGTTCACTTCGCTCCTGCGCTTCGTAGTCGCCCCGCCCGTCGCTGGCCGGTTCCGGGGCCTCTGCGCTCGGCAGAAAGCGCCGGTACCACGCGGTGCGGCGCCGGCTGGCCTTGAGCGCCCGGTTGATGGCGATGCGCGTCAGGTAGGTGCCTACCGAGGCCTCGCCGCGAAACTGATCGAGCGCCTCGTACAACCGGATGAACGTTTCCTGCCCCACGTCATCGGCCTCCGGGCCAGCGCCCAGCATGCCGATCACCACGTCTGCCACCTGGTCCGCGTATCGCTCCACGAGGCGCTGGAAGGCCGCATGATCGCCGTCGCGGGCGCGTGCCACCAGGTCGGCATCGGAGGGCAAGGGCATAGTGGAAGGCGTCGACGGATAGAGGCAGCCTAACGATAAAGCTGGACACAGGTTAGATCCACCAGCGGGCGTTCTCATTCCATCATCAGGTTGAAGGACCTGTAGGAACGTCAAATCGGCGAGCGCGGCTCATCTTCACAGTCTGTTCATCTGGAAAATGGAATGAGAGGAAGGGGGGCGGCGATCTAATGCGTGCCGCGTCAGAAGACAGACCGTGGCCACCTGCTTTTCGCCCTACCCTGTGCAACACGAGCTGCCGTACCCATGATGACACCTCTCTCCCGGCTACTACCTCTGGCCCTGAGCGGCCTGCTTGCGCTGACGAGCTTCGGATGCGATTCAGCATCGACCGCTCCAGCCGACACCGCGACCCCAACTACTGCAGCTGCCGCAACTGCCGAGCTTCAGGCTGTCGCCAATCAGGAAGAGCCCGGCGAGCTCTGGCGTGTGGCTGCCAGTGTGCACGACACGCTCTCCGCCGAACAGTTTGCGCACATGGAAGAGCACCTGCGCACCCTCAGCGAGCGGCTCTCTGAGCATCGTGGCATGCATCGCCGTGGTCCCGGCATGGGAGGTCCCGGCATGGGAGGTCCCGGCGTGGGAGGTCCTGGCGTGGAAGGACTGTCTGGACTCGATCTCACGGAGGAGCAGAAGGAGGCTTTGGCAGAGATCCGGGCCGAGTATCGCCCGCAGATCCGCAACCTGATGCAGCAGCGCCGCGACGGATCGATCAGCGAAGAAGCCTTCCGGACACACATGCAAGGGCTGCGTGCAGCGATGCGTGAGGCGCTGCGCGACGTCCTTACCGATGCTCAACTCGAAACGCTGGAAGCCCACCGGGCGGAAGTACAGGCCCGCCGCGAGGCGGCCCGGGCCGTCCGGGCTGAGGTGCTGGGCCTGACCGCCGAGCAGGAAGAGCAGCTTGATGCGCTCCGTAGCGATGCCGAGGCGCACACGCTCCCCATGGAAGATTACGACGCGTGGACGGCGTCGCTTGCAGCAATTCTGAGTGAGGAGCAGGTGGAGCTCACCATCGTGCATGCCGCGCTCCGGGCCCAGTTGCACGCGCGCCGCATGCAAGAGCATGGCGGTCCGCCGCACGGTCGCAGAGGCCTCCACGGCGGCCGCCTCGGCCAGTAGGCTGATAGTGGGCAGGGCGTTTTCCGCTCCCGCTTGTTGGGCGGGCATCAGCCATGGCCAGCGAAGCGGCTGCCCATGTTCTGCGGATTCACAGTCACCGGACGAGGAGACATGATGACGATCATCCATCGCACGCCTGCCCAGGCCGTTTGCTGCCTGGCGCTCCTCGTCCCTCCTGCCATCCGCCTTCCCTTCCGTTCTCCTTCTGCTCGCACCACGGCAGGATATGCTGCCCGACGCCTGCTTCTCGTCGTCGTGCCCATCGTACTGATATTCAGTGGATGCCGGAGCACCGAGAAGCTGGAGAGCCACCCGCCCTCAGGTCCGTTGACCGTCGACGCCCAGATCGAGGACTGGAAGGGGGCCATCCATCGGGTCGAGGACGAGCGGTTCTCGCTCGGCGTGCTCAACGACGACGACTATCTCTACGTCGCGCTCGTCTCCCGCGACCGGCGCGTCACCGGCCAGATCCTGCGAAGTGGCCTGATCCTCTGGCTTGATCCGGAAGGAGGCAAGGAGAAGGTCCTCGGCATCCGCTTCCCGCTGGGCTTGACGGGAACGCGATCGCCCGGGGTCCCACCGACCGGCACGGCGGGCGAAGCGGGGCCCGATCCGGCAGGGATGCAGGAACGGTTCGCGGCCACTGTCTCCGAGGTGGAGATCCTGTCGGGCGAGGACGAATCGGGCCTCCGGCTGCCCGCTGAGAGCGCGTCGGGGCTCACCGCTACGGCCGCTCTGGCGTATGGCACCCTCACCTATGAGCTCAAAATTCCACTCCAGGAACGTGAGCCCCATGGCTATGCCGTAGGAACCGAGCCGGGAGCCACCATCGGCCTGGGGCTGGAGACGCCTGAGCTTGATCGAGAAGCCATCCGCGCACCCATGCGGGGCCGGGGCGGCGGAGGAAGGGGCGTAGAGAGGCCCGGTAGGGGCGGCAGCATGAGAGGCGGTATCTCTGGGGGTGGCAGGCCGGGCGGCGGCCCGCCTGGAATGCAACCGGCCGCCTCCGTACGGCTCTGGACCACAGTGACGTTGGCCCGATAAGCGCCAGCATTTGCTCTCTTCTCCATACAGGAATAGCTATGATCAAGTCACGCTCTCTTTTCAGGCCAGGCCCCACAGCAGGACGCCTCGCCTGGCGTCGCTACGTACCCTTGCTCCTGATGCTGACCGCCTTCATTCTCGCTGCTGGCGAGGCGGTTGCCCAGCAGCGGGTTACCGTCTCGGGCACCGTGCGCGGCGCAGAGAGCGGCGAGATGCTCCCCTCGGCGAGCGTATACGTGGAGGGCACCTCGCTGGGTGCTGCCACCAACGTGGATGGGCACTTCGTCCTCGTCGGGGTCCCGGCAGGCGAACACACCCTGCGCGTGAGCTACCTCGGGTATCAGACGGCACGCGTGGAGGTCGACACCGGGACGCTCGGCGGGCCCCTCAGCATTGAACTTCTGCCCGTCACCGAAGAACTCGACGAGGTGGTCGTGACGGCGGAGAACTATCAGCTCATGAAAGCCGCTGAGGATGTCAGCCAGGTCACCATCTCGCCGCGCGACCTGGCCGTGCTGCCGAACTTGGGCGAGGTGGACATTTTCCGCGCGCTGCAACTCCTGCCGGGCATCAGCGGCACCAATGAAGGCTCTTCCGGCCTCTACGTACGCGGTGGCACCCCGGACCAGAACCTCGTCCTGCTCGATGGCATGACCGTCTACCACGTCGATCACTTCTTCGGTTTCTTCAGCGCCTTCAACGCCGATGCGATCAAGGACGTGCAGGTATACAAAGGTGGCTTCCCGGCCGAGTATGGCGGGCGCACCTCCAGCGTCGTCGACCTCACGGGCCGTACGGGCGGCACCGACTACGGGCTCGGCGTCGGCGTCAATCTCCTCAGCACCGGGATGGTCGCCGAAGCCCCTCTCGGACGTCGAGCCTCGCTCCTCGTCTCGGCCCGGCGCTCGTACACCGACATCCTGCAGACGGGGCTCTACAACGACATTTTCAATACCCTCACGGACGCCGAGGGCACTTCGGATCAGCCGCCGGGGCCGGGGGGTGCCCTCGGCGGCGGCTTCGTCGGGGCAAACCAGGTTGTCGTCCAGCCGGATTTCTACTTCTACGACGTCAATGCGAAGCTGAATTACCGCCCCACCGACAAAGATGTGGTCGCGCTCAGCATCTATAATGGTCAGGATAACCTCGATGAGTCGCGCTCCACGACGAACACGATCACGCAGGGCGGCCAGGCCGGCGCGACCACCATCAACGACGTCTACGACGTAACGGGCTGGGGCAATCTGGGGGTGAGTGGAAAGTGGTCCCGGCAATGGACGCCGCGCTTCTACTCGAACGCCCTGGTGGCGTATTCGCAGTATTTCAGCGAGAACACGCGCACCACGCTGAACGAGCGCTATGCCGCCGAGGCCGACACGCTCCTCTCGTCACGAACGATCAGCTCGCTGGAGGACAATCGCCTGGACGACCTGTCCCTCCGGCTCGACAACCAGTGGCAGGCGTCGCGGGCGCACAAGGTGGACTTCGGCTTCCAGGCCACCCGCTCGGAGGTTCGCTACGAGAACGTCCGGGACGACACGCTCACCATCTTCGACAGGACGCAGCAGGCCCAGCATCTCGCTGCCTACCTGCAGGACACCTGGAAGCCGCTCGCGCCGCTCCAGATCGTCGCAGGGGTGCGTGCGGCGTCGTATGACCTCACGGGCGAGACGTACATCGAGCCCCGGGCCTCCTTCCGCCTCGGCCTCACCGACCGCGTTCACCTCAAGGGGGCCTATGGCTGGTACAACCAGTTCGTTGCCCGCGTCGTCAATGAAAACGTCACCGAAGGTGCGCGCGACTTCTGGCTCCTCGCGGACGGAGAAACGGTGGGAGTGCAGCGTTCGACCCACTACGTCGCCGGAGCCGCCTATGAGACGCCGAGGTGGCTCGTCGACGTGGAAGCCTACCGA
>JAAAOL010000398.1 GCA_009908885.1 Bacteroidota bacterium
CGCGCCCGCCACCCCGGCGACGATGCTGCGGGGGACGGCGTCCTCGGAAGGCATCACGTCGTCGATGAGGCGCGCGAGACGGTGGGCGGCTTCATCCACCCCGACGCGCTGCGGGTTCGCACCGGGGCCCTTCCGGGCCAGCGGCGCGTCAGCGGCGTCCGTCTGAGCCAGGAGCCGCGTCGACGTACCGCCCACGTCCAAGCCGATGTCGACAGGAACCGTCATCAGTCGGGGAGCGGGACGAGCGTGGTAGACGTGCTGATGGTCTGATCCGATAGCTGGAACGGACGTGGGGGCCGATGCGGCGTCAAATACCGGTCCAGCGGCTCCTCCGGATGCAAGCGGCGGCGGCGTACGGTGAGCGGCGTAGTCGCACCGGGCGTGGTCCACGCGGTCCAGGTGGCGGGACCGGTCGGCGGCGGCAAGATGGGCGAGGCGCTCCAGGCGAGGGTGGTCGGATGGCCGGCGTTGGGAAGGTCGAGGGGGGCAAACCGTTTGCTGGACGGCAGGCGCCCCTGGAGAGACGAGGTCGTCGACCATCCGGGGAAGCGCCAGCGCTCAGGTTGTACCCGCTCCCAGCGCCATCGACTCATGTTGCTCCCGAAGCGTGCATCCAGCGTATCGATGGCGGCGAGCAAGGCGTCGGTCAAGGCGTCACGATCCACCGTCAGCGTGTCCTCAGGGAGGGTGGGCCGGAGGGGCAGCGTGCCAGTCGCCGACTGGTAGGCGGTGAGCCAGACGTCGAAGATGCTGGCGCCGATGCTCGGGCGATCGTAGGCGAAGTCCCAGTTGAGCAGATATGTCAGCGCTTCCTCGAAGGCCGGCGTCGGGGAGGGCGGAGGCGCGAGCGAGTCGAGCAGGGCGGGCGCGAGCCGTGCCGCCCACGGACTTTCGGCATCAGTGGTCCACCCGATAGGGTCTGCGGCTGGAGCCTCGGCAGCCAGCGTGGCGAGCCGCTCGGCGGCATACCGCGACCAGGGCGTCAGCCCGACGAAGTGCCCTCCAGAAAACGACTCCGACACGAGGGGGCGACCGGTGACCTCCAGCGACGTGGTCGACAGATAGAGTCCGTCGCCTTCGATCAGTCGAAAGGACGGGAGCGCCCCATGTAGCAAGTCCCGCCAGGCCCGTGCGTCCGTCGTATGTTGGAAGCCATGCCAGGCGAGGGTCAGCACGGAGTCTGGCGTCGAACGAAGAGCCTCCTGAGGTGGAAAATCGCTGAGCAGCAGGCGGTTGGCGGCGTGGCGAGCCGTCACGAGGCGCTCGGTGGCGTCGTGCAGGTGCATCCGGTGGTGGCGCGTCTCGACCGAGGCGGGCCAGGGTTGCCAGGTCAGGTCTTTCGGGCTCCGTAACAAGATCGCCCAGGTAGCCTCGTCCGTCTGCGCCATTGGGAAAAACGGCGTGCCCGGAATCGAGGCGCCCGTAATCGTCGGGCCGTCGTCCCACTGCATCGACGTCTCCACCAGGAAGGGGATGGCCGATCCGCCGTAGTGATATCGGGCTGCGAGGTGGGTCGTCAGCGTATCGCGCACGACCCACGCGATGCTATGCTCGAAGCCGTACAGTTGGAGCTGACGGCGCAGGTGATGATCGGCGTGCTGGAGGCTGTCCAGGGCGGAGGGGGGCGGTCCCAGCGCAGGCACGTTCGGCACCGGCGTGGACAGCCAGCTCAGGAGGCGCTCGATGGCCAGGGCGTGCCAGGGCTCCCAGGCCGATGGCGTCACGTCCAGCAACACCAGTTCCTGCCGCAGCTGTGCGCTGGAAGAGGAGAGACCGTGCGCGACGCCCCGGCCGTAGGCGTCGAGCCAGTCCCGGGTGGCAGCGTCGAGGTCGGCGTAGGCCGCGCGGGCATCGTCGGGGAGCCCCAGTTGATGCACGAGGCGGTCGAGGGGAAGGGCTGGTGCGCCGAACCATTCGCTCAGACGCCCCAGAGCGGCTTGCCGCCAGAGCGAGACGGCCCAGGTGTGTTGCCGTCCGTGGGCGTAGCCGAGCGCAGCGACCGCGTCGTGCTCCGTCGATGCGCGGACTCGGAGCACGCCGTCGTCCGTCCAGCCCACGTCCGCAGGGCCGTCGAGGCCGGACATCGTGACGCGAGCCGGGGGCGGCGCCTCACGATAGGTGAGGTGCCAGACGAGCGCGACCAGGAGCCCGATGCTCGTCAGGGCGGCTGCGAGAATGGCAACGAGGCGGGGCATGGGCAGCGCTACACCGTGGTAGAGGCGCGGCGGTGGGCGAGCCACCCGGAAAACGCGTCGAGCGGCTTCGCGTTGAGGCACTGCTCGGCCGTGAGCCAGCCCTTCTGCGCTGCCCGCACCCCCCAGCGCATGTAGTCCAGTTGGTCGATGCTGTGCGCGTCCGGGTTGATCGCGATGAGGACGCCCTGCTCCGTCGCTGCCCGGATCCAGCGCCAGTCGAGGTCGAGGCGATAGGGGTTGGCGTTCAGTTCGATGGCAACCCCGTGCTCGGCACAGGCCTCGATGACCGGCTCGTGGTGGATCGCGTAGCCGTCGCGCCGCAGCAACAGTCGTCCCGTGGGATGGCCGAGGATCGTCGTGTAGGGGTTGCGGACCGCCCGGATGATGCGCGCCGTGGCCTCGTCGGTGCTCATCGAAAAGCGCGTGTGCACGCTGGCGACGATGAAGTCGAAGGAGGCCAGAATGTCGTCGTCATAATCCAGGCTGCCATCGGGCAGGATGTCGCTCTCGATCCCGCTGAAGATACGGAACGGGGGCCCGCCGTCGTCAGCGAAGGTCTCGTTCAACGCTCGGACTTCGGCCTGCTGCTCTTGGACCGCGTCCACCGAGAGGCCGTTGGCGATCTGGAGCGACTGGCTATGGTCGCAAATGCCGAAGTAGCTGTACCCGCGCGCTCGGGCGGCCTCGGCCATCTCGCGCAGCGAATGGGCGCCGTCGCTGTAGGTCGAGTGGTTGTGCAGCGTGCCGTGGAGCGATTCCGTCGTAATCAGGTCCGGTAAGGCGTGCCGGGCGGCGGCCTCCAGCTCGTTGCGTCCCTCGCGGAGCGCGGGCGGGACCACCTCCAGGTCGACCGTGGCGTAGAGGTCGGGCTCATCGGCGACGGCAGCAGGGGCGCCGTAGCGTTCTTCGAAGGCGGCGCAGTGCTCGGACGACCCCGTCTGCCACCACCACGCGGTGCCGAAGCGCTCCGGGGCGACGATGCGGAGGCGCAGCGGGAAGTCGTCGTCGACCGTGCCGGTGAACACGAGGTCGTCCCCGTCGGGGCGAGGGGTCAATGCCAGGCCGAGGTCCGCCGCCACGGCGCGGACGGCTTTCGGGGTCGTAGTCGCCACGAGAAGATCCGCACCAGCGACGGTTTCCATTTGGCGGCGCAGCGGCCCGGACGGCTCGGCACGCACGATGACATCGGCCTCCCTGAGGGCTGCGAGGATCGGCTCGACGAGCCCCACCGCCTCGGCATAGCGACGCCGCCCCGCGTACGCCCGAAGCTGATCGAGACTCTCCAGTACATTCTGCTGGGTTTTCGGCCCGAAGCCGTCGAGCTCAGCCAGGCGTCCCGACTGCGCAGCGTCTTCCAGCGCGTCGAGCGTCGTCACGTCCAGTTCCTGCCAGATCTGCCGGATGCGCTTGGGACCGAGGCCCCGCACCCGCGTCAGGTCCAGCAGGCCGGGAGGGAGGCTGGCCAGCAGGTCGTCCCGGGCCTCGAACGAGCCGCGGTCCACCAGTTCGCCGATCTGCGCCGCCAGGCCCGCCCCGATGCCCGAGATGTCCGTCAGCCGGTCTTCGGCGAGGAGGGTGGCGACGGACTCGTCCAACTGCTCCAGCGTCCGGGCCGCGCGTTGGAAAGCCCGCGCACGGAACGCGTTGCCGCCCGCAATCTCCACCAGCGTAGCGGTTTCGGATAGTAGGGAGGCGATGGATTTATTGGTCATCGGCGGAAAGCATCAGTCGTTCGTCGGGAAGATCGCATCCGCCGCCAGCATGAAGCGCGGCGGCGGCAAAAAGAGGGAGAGCCGTGTACGTCCGAGGGGCCAAAGCGTTCAGGGCCTGCGTCGCCAGTACGAGCGGGATCCATTCCGGAGAGGGGCTGTAGGAGGTTGTTGTCTGCATCGCACCTTCACGGAGCGGTGGAGGCGACCCACCACGATTCCTCCTCGATCCGCCGACCGTCTGTCTTTTTCGATGTCTGCCGCGCATGATGCGTCGTAAGAAGTTGATCACCGCAGGGACCGTGCTTCTCATCGCCGGGATGGTCCTCGGGGTAGAAATTGGTTCGTTCCTGTCCAGCGAGACCACCGCCAATTCGCTCAAGAAGGTAGAGAATGCCTTCCTCGTCATCAACGAGCGCTACGTAGACGCGGTCGACTCGGCCACGCTGGCAGAAAGTGCGATCAATGGGATGCTGGACGACCTCGATCCGCACTCCGTGTACATCACCGCGGACCGGATGCAGCAGGTGGAGGATAACTTCAGCGGGTCGTTCGAAGGCATCGGCATCTCGTTCGAGTTCATCTCCGGCCCTGAAGACGCCGAGGCGGACACCGTCACGGTGCTGAGCGTCATTCCGGGCGGACCGAGCGAGGAGGCCGGGCTGCTCTCCGGGGATCGGATCATCGCCGTCGATGACTCCTCCGCAATCGGCTTCGAGACGAACGACGTGCAGCGCACGCTGAAAGGCCCGCGTGGCACCGAAGTGACCGTCACCATCAAGCGCCCGGGGTATCCCGAGACGTTCGACGTCACCATCACCCGCGACCGCATCCCGCTCTACTCGGTGGATGCTGCGCACATGGTGGACGACGAGACGGGCTATATCAAGATCAACCGCTTCGCCCGGACCACGTACGGCGAATTTATCGATGCCCTCCAGCAGCTCGAACGACAGGGCATGGAGCGGCTCATGCTGGACCTGCGCGACAACGCAGGCGGCTACATGGAAATGGCCGTCCGCATCAGCGACGAGTTTTTGCGGGACGATCAGGTCATCGTGACGCAGCGTGGACGCATGGAGGACGCCAACGAGTCGTACGAGGCGCGTCCACGGGGTCGGTTCGAGGACAAGCCCGTGATCGTGCTGGTCGACGAGAGTTCGGCCTCGGCCAGTGAGATCGTGGCGGGCGCGTTGCAGGATCACGACCGGGCGCTCATCGTGGGACGCCGCACCTTCGGCAAGGGGCTCGTGCAGCAACAGCTCAGCCTGAACGATGGCAGCGCCCTGCGCGTGACGATCTCTCGCTACTACACGCCATCGGGGCGACTCATCCAGACGCCATACGAAGGGGCCGACCGGAAGGAGTATTACGCGGCCAAGCGGGAGCTGCACAACAACGACGCCTCGCACACGCTCGAAGAAATTCTGGAGCAAGTGCCCGATTCGCTCAAGTACCGCACCGATGGCGGGCGGACGGTCGTGGGCGGTGGCGGCATTTTGCCGGACGTCATCATCCGGCCCGACACGGCGTCGGCGCTGGTCAAGGCCCTGCTCAGCCGCAACCTGGACCGCATCTTCGCCCGCAACTGGCTGGATGCCAACGGCGAGGCGCTGCACCGCCGCTGGGATGACCGGCCCCAGGAGTACATCCGCGACTTCGAGGTCAGTGACGCCATGTACGAGGCGTTCCTCGACTTCGCCGAAGAGCGAGGCCTCACCATCATCGACGGGCCCGCGCCGGAAGACTCGTCCCTGACGTTCTCCCGTTCGGACGTCGACGCCGAGCGCACGTTTATCGCCACCCGCCTCAAGGCAAGCCTGGCGGTGCGACTCTACGACTACAAGAAGTGGTACCCCATCATCCACGGCATCGACGACACGTTCATCGAAGCTACGGACCACTGGAGCAAGGCGGAATCTCTGAACGCCGCCTACATGGCGCGACGGTGACGCACAGGCGGTCGGAGGGAAGGACGGTCGTTCCCGCCCCGGTTTCTCAATGCCCTTTCAGGGCGCTCTCCCGGGAACGAGCAACTTTGCCGCGGATGTCGTGTCTTACACGCTCAGGTCCGGCGGAGACGGTACCGGACGGTTGACATTCGCACAGAGAATAAATAACATCTCGGTCCTGTCTAGGAAGGCCGCCGATAGGCTTCCGGTTCGTTTTGGCGTTTCCCCGTCGAATATGATTATATTACCGGAGTGTCTGTCTCCGCCGTTGCTCTTGGCAGTCCGCATTCGTTAACCCAATCCCTGTTTCTACCCACCCTGGAGGATCTTACCCATGATGCTTTTGAACCTGCTCATGATGTTGCCGCAGGAGGCAACGGACGAAGGGTTTATCAACCTGCTGGTGCGTTACTTCAATGAAGGCGGCGACTTCATGTGGCCCGTTCTGGTCGTGCTGATCCTCGGCCTCGCCATCGCCTTCGAGCGCATTATTACCCTGAACCGCGCCGACATCAACACGCGCAAGTTCCTCGTGGACGTCAAGCGGGCCCTGGAAGATGGGGGTATTCAGGCAGCGGAGGAAGTGTGCGCCAACACGCGCGGGCCGGTGGCCTCGGTCTTTCAGGCCGGCCTGCTGCGCTCGGACGAGGGCATCGAGGCCGTCGAGAAGGCCGTCGTGTCCTATGGCTCCATCGAGATGAGCTTCCTGGAGCGCGGCCTCGTGTGGCTGTCGCTCTTCATCGCCATCGCGCCGATGTTCGGCTTCCTGGGCACGGTGATCGGCATGGTCGTGGCCTTCGACGCGATCGAGCGTGAGGGCGACATCTCGCCGAGCCTCGTCGCCGGTGGGATCAAGATCGCCTTGCTGACGACCGTCTTCGGCCTGATCGTGGCCATCATCCTGCAGTTCTTCTATAACTACGCGGTGTCCAAGATCGACCGGATCGTGGTCGAGATGGAGGAGGCGTCGGTCGAGTTGATCGACTCGCTGGTGTTGCTCAATGCTGGACAGCCGGTGTCTGAGTCTGCGGCGTCGCCCGCCGGGCAGCCGTCGGGAGATCCGAAGAGCACGAGCGTGTAGCGCCATCCTCATCGGTTCGGGGTCGAGGCCTCGGACCGGTGCCGTGGTTGCTCCCTTCCTTTCCTGACGAAACCATTCAACACCATGACTCTCGTATCCATCGCCATCTACGTCGTGCTGGCGCTGATCGGGCTCGGGCTGCTCGCTATGGGCCTCTTCGGCGTTCGCAGCATCATGTTTCAAAAGGTGGATTACTTTTCCATCGTGAGCGTGATCGTGCCGATCGTCTTGCTCCTGGTCCTCGGCTTCGCCATGGGCGACTGGTCGCTGGCCGCCATCGCGACGGTCATCATCATGTTTGGCCTGGCCATCCTCGCTCTCTTACTGACCGGAATCCGGGGGCTGTTCATATAGCCGCTGCCCGTTCCGCGCGTCCTTTCGGACCAACCGCCGATTGACTATGCCTAAGATGAAAAAACGGGAGCGCGGGGAGGCTGAAATCCCGACCGCCTCGATGGCGGACATCGCCTTCCTCCTCCTGATCTTCTTTCTCGTGACGACCACGATCGACGTGGATACCGGCATCGGCATGACCTTGCCGCCCAAGCTGGATCAGGAGCAGGACCCACCTCCGGTGAAGGAGCGCAACATCCTCAAGATCCTCGTCAATGCGCAGGGACAGGTGCTCCTCGAAGACAAGCCCTCGGCGCTTACTCGCATCCGGGAGGAGGTCATCACGCACCTGACCAACAACGGACAGAACGCCAACTACTCCGAGAGTCCGGACAAGGCCGTGGTCTCGATCAAGACGGACCGCCAGACGCCCTACGACATCTACATCCAGACGCTCGATGAGGTATGGATGGGCTATTTCTCCGTCTGGGACTCGCAGGCGCGCGAGTTGAATTATCCGAGTTACCAGGAATACAAAAACAGCCTCGGACCTGATGAGGAGAACCAGGTCAAAGAGATCTATCCTGCACAGATCTCGATCGCCGAGCCCGACCCCGGCTCGGGTGAATCCTAGGAGGTGCGTGGACTCGGCGCCGCTGCACGGTTCCGAGCGCTTCCCCTCCATGGTCCCGCACCGCATAATCTGATCCCACCCCATGGCATCTCAGCACTTTCAAAAGAAGTCGGCCAACACCAAGCAGGAGATCCCGACGGCCTCGCTGCCGGACATTATCTTCATGCTGCTCATTTTCTTCATGGTGTCTACCGTCCTTCGTGAGACGGAGGTGATGGTGCAGACACGCCTGCCCCGCGCCGAGGCCCTGACCAAGATCGAGCAGAAGCGGCTGGTCTCCTACATCTACATCGGGCCCATTCAGCGCGGCCCGAACCAGGGACAGACCGCGGTACAGATCGATGACGCCCTCATCGACAACCAGAACACGATCAGCCAGATCATGTACAGCAAGCTGCAACAGCAGCCCCGGTTGATCGTGTCGCTGCGGGTGGATGAGAGCTCGGAGATGGGCATCGTGACGGACGTGCAGCAGGAGTTGCGCGACGCCGGTACGCTCCGCATCAACTACTCGTCGCGCCAGGATCGAGAAGGCACCGTCTCCGGCTGACGCCCTTCGCCTGTAAATTTTTGAGGAACAGAAGAGCCCTGCCTCGGCGGGGCTTTTTTGTGCGGGAACGTCCCGGCGCGCACTCCGTCGTTGCCCTTCGTTCGCATTTCTCGTTACCGACCCGTCCTCATGGCTCACACCGTAACACTCTTACCCGGCGATGGCATTGGCCCCGAAGTGGTCGAAGCCACGCTTCACGTGCTCGACGCGACCGGCGTCGAGATCGATTGGGACTGGCAGGAAAAGGTGGGAGCCGCCGCCATGGGCACGTATGGCACGCCCCTCCCGGATCACATCCTCGACTCGATCCGGGAGCATGGCGTCGCGCTCAAAGGCCCCATCACGACGCCCGTGGGCAAGGGCTTCCGGAGCGTGAACGTGGCGCTACGCCAGCGCCTGGATCTGTATGCCAACGTGCGTCCGTGCAGCAGCCTGCCCGGCATCGAGACGCCGTTCGACGACGTCGATCTCATCATCTTCCGGGAGAACACGGAAGGGCTCTACGCGGGGATCGAGAACTACGACCCCCGCCTGGAGATCGCCGACTCCATCGCCCGCATCACCCGGAAGGGGTCGGAGCGCATCATCCGCTTTTGCTTCGAGTACGCCCAGCGGGAGGGCCGCGAACTCGTCACCCTGGCGCACAAGGCCAACATCCTGAAGCGCTCGTCGGGCATGTTTCTGCGGATCGGCGAGGAGATCGCGGGCGACTTCCCCGATGTCGCCTTCAACGACCGGATCATCGACAATATGTGCATGCAGCTGGTCATGTATCCGGAGCAGTACGACTGCATCGTGACGACTAACCTGTTCGGAGATATCCTGAGCGATCTGGCCGCCGGGCTCGTCGGCGGGCTGGGCGTCGTGGCCGGGGCCAACATCGGGGACGACTACGCGGTGTTCGAGGCCGTGCATGGATCGGCCCCGGATATCGCCGGGCAGGGCAAGGCCAACCCGACCGCCCTGATTCGCACGGCGGAGATGATGTTGCGCCACCTCGACGAGAAGGAGGCCGCCGATGCCGTGCGCGACGGGCTGAACACGTCATACAAACAGGCCGAGCACCTGACGCCCGACGTCGGCGGCGAGGCCTCGACGATGGACTTTGCGCAGTACGTCGCGGATAACGTGGCGACGGCACTGGCCCGCTCCTAGCCCGTTCGCTGTACGCGCCGTCCAGCACACTCTCTCGCTTGCGCGCCGTCGCGCGAGGACGCATCAAGCCCAACCATCGATTCCTCCTCTCATGATCCAGCGCATTCAGACCGTTTACCTCATCGCAGGCGCCCTGGCCCTCGCGGCGCTCCTCCTCGTAGACGGCATCTGGACGGGACCGGCGGCAGAGACGTATAGCTGGTTTGCACCGGCCGTCCTGATCTCTGCTGGCGTGGCAGCGGTGACGGGCATCGTAGCCGTCTTCCTGTACAAGGACCGACCCCGGCAGAAGCAGGTCGTCGTCGCCGCGCAGCTACTCGTCCTGGTCCACGCGATCATCCTCTACGGTGGGCTCTTCGCAGCAGGAACGCTCAGCGTGCGGACGCCCGAGGGGGTGAGCATCGAGCGGGTCGCCGGGCTAATATTGCCGATTCTGGCGTACCTTCTCTACGCGCTGGCCCGGCGTGGCGTGCAGAAAGACATCGAACTGGTCCGCTCGATGGACCGCCTGCGATAGGTCCGGTCATCTTTGCAACACGAACGCGAGGGAACGGTGGCCGACGATACCTCCAAGGAGGCAGGCCCGCCGCGGAAGGCCCTGCCGCTCCACGTCTACGTCATCGTGGGCGTGGGGCTCATCAGCTTCACCTCCAGCCCGATCCTCGTCCGCTACGCGAGTGATGCGCCGGGCCTCACGCTCGCGGCCTGGCGCACGCTCATCGCCGTGCTCCTGCTGGCTCCCCTCGCCCTGCCGACGATCGGTCCCGAACTGCGCACCTTCTCACACCGTGAGTGGGGATTGATTGGAACGGCGGGCGTCCTACTCGGAGTGCACTTCGTCGCCTGGATCGAGTCGCTCTATTACACGACCGTCGCCAGCGCCTCCGTGCTGGTGACGACGAGCCCGATTTTCATCGCCATTCTGGGCTATCTCTT
>JAAAOL010000495.1 GCA_009908885.1 Bacteroidota bacterium
GAGACGGGCGCCAGCCTGCAGGCGCCGATCATCGCCGCCGTAGATCCGAACTTCTTCGGCGTCGAGAAGGCGACCGGGCTCAGCAAGCTGCCGCTCATCTGGCAGCACCTGGAAGGGCCGGAATACATCGAATGGAATAAGCTGCGCGACCGGAAAGAGGCGTCGTTCCTGGCGCTGGCCATGCCGTCGTTCGCGTTGCGCTATCCGTATGGGAAGCAAAATCCGGCTGAGGCGTTCGACTACACCGAGGACGAGCCGCTGTGGGGCCATGCCTCCGTGGCGGTCGGCGCGTTCGTCGCGGACAGCTTCGCCCGCACCGGCTGGCCGACGCACCTGACGGGCGGCGGTCCCCGCGTGCTGGAGGACCTGCCCGTGTGGACCTCGCCGCAGGGGCACATTCCGCTTGCCGCGATGGTGCCGCGGGATAAGCTCTCGGAGCTGTCGAAGGCTGGCTTCGTGGTGCTAGGCTGTGAGAAGAACAACGATACGCTCCAGCTGGAGCGGGCGCAGACGGTCAGCCGCCCCGAGGCGCACGAAGACCGGTTGGCCGCGATGGAGGCCAAGGTGCACGTCGCCCTCGCCAGTCAGCTGTTCGTGGCGCGGGCCGCGCACTTCCTCTACCTGTTGCAGCAAGGCCTGGAGCCCACCGACGACGTGGCGCAGGTGCAGGCCGACGTCGAGGAGCAGATCCGCACGTTCATGTCGGCTCCCAAACGCCGCGTCCCCGCCGACGCCGTCTCCCTGCAGTCCGTCGAAACGCCCCTTCCGACGCAGCAACTGTTTGCCGTGCGGCTGCGTCCGCCTCGCTACATCCTGGACCGCGAGATCAGTCTGGTGCTGGGGCTGCAAGTGCCCACTACGGAGACCCTCGACGTCGAGGAGGACGACGTGGAAGAGGCCGACGACGACTAGGTGGAAACGATCACCATCGGCACGGCGTCTCTGCGGCATCTGTCTGCCATAACGCCTATCCTATTTCTATGCTCGCCCCAACCGGTGTATTCCTGCTGTGACTGACGCGTCAACATCGCGAGACGCTGCCGTCGCGCGCCCTTCGGTGCGCGTCGTGGTCGAAGACGACCAGGGCAAGGAGCGGGTCTTTTCGGAGGCCTTCCAGATCGGCCGTGGGGACGAGAGCGACCTGCGCGTGCAGCATCGACTCGTGAGCCGACTGCACGTCGAGGTGACCTATGCCGACGGGACGTGGACGCTGCGTGATCTCGCCAGCACGAACGGCACCTACGTCGACGACGAGCGGGTGGGCGAGGTCCGCCTGGACGATGGGCTCTGCGTCCGCCTCGGGCGGAATGGGCCGACGCTCCGCTTCGCAGAAGTGGTTCATCCCGGCGCGCCGCCTGCAGAGACGGCAGATCGCCCCCCGACCGGCGACGGGGCCGCTCCCGAGCCGCCGCTCGACACCGACGACAGCGACCCGTCGGCCGGGCTCGACGAGACCACCGCACCACCCGCGTCGACTCCTTCCGAAGCAGACTCGTATCCGCCGCTGGAGGATCTCCGGACGGCCCGCCAGGACGCGCCTCCAGAACCCCCGGCCTCCAAGTCGTCCCGCCCATCCTCGTCCTCCCGCTCCTCCGCCACCTCCTCCGACCTGCAGCCTGCCGAGGACGAGCCCTCCCGGGACGCACCGTCTTCTCGTTCTTCTGCTGCCTCGTCCGAGACGCCTGCGTCGACAGAGGCCGACGAGGACGCAGCGGCCTCTCCGGCGTCCGCCCGCCAACGAAGCGCGCCGCGGGATCGCCCGGTCGACCCGTCGGTCTCCCAGGTCATCGCCCGATACTTCGACCCCGACGACGACGGCCCGGCGGGCGAGCATACGATGATGATCCGGCAGGCCTATCAGCGCGTGCACAAGAAGCAGCGCAGCAAGTACACCTGGATCATCGCCGTCATCGCCGTGCTACTGTTCGCGGTCGCAGGCTATGCGGGCTATCTGTACTGGCAGATCGACCGGCTGGAGGACAAGGCGGTCGATATCTTCTACCAGATGAAAGAGCTGGAGCTGGCGCAGGAAGGCAACACGGAGAGTAAGCAGCGCCTGGAGCAGGCGTACGAAGGCTACGTCGAAGAGCTGGGCCAACTCCGGCACTTCGACGGCGAGGTCGAGCAGCTCATCTTCAAGACGGCGCGCAGCTTCGGCGAGGCGGATGTCATCATCCCGGCGGGCTTCGTGGGCAAGGTGCAACAGTATATCAATGATCATTGGGCTGGCGATTATAGGAGGCGTTTCATCGACGGGGTCAGGCGCGCTGAAGTCAACGAGTACACGCCCCATATCGTGGAGACCCTCATGGAGCACGGCTTGCCGCCCGAGTTCTTCTACCTTGCCCTCCAGGAAAGCGACTTCATTCCGAGTCGGTATGGGCCCGAAACGCGATGGGGGCGCGCCAAGGGCATGTGGCAGTTTATTCCCACGACGGCCCAGCGCTATGGCCTCGAAGTAGGAACCGCCCCGAACAGTCCCAGCGGAAGCGACCCCATTGATGAGCGCCTCGACTGGGAGCTCGCTACGGAAGCCGCGGCTGATTATCTGAGCGACATCTACACCACGCCTGCGCAGGCATCAGGCCTTCTCGTCATCGCCTCGTACAACTGGGGAGAACGTCGAGTGGTGAACAAACTCGCAGAGCTGGATGGGCTGGAGGGCGTGCCTGAGAATCCTCGCGAGCGGAATTACTGGCGCTTCCTCACCGAGTACAGCCATCGCATGCCCGACGAGACGAAAGACTACGTCCTGAAGATCTTCTCCGCCGCCGTCATCGGGCAGAATCCGCGTCTTTTCGGGTTCGACATGGACAATCCGCTGGCGCCGCACATCGAGGCGATGGAGGCATCCAGGGCCACCGCATCCGCGTCATCCAACTGAGTCGATATTATGTGGTGGAAGGCGAAACGAAAACGTGAAGTTCGCGTCGGCGTGCGCACGGACGTCGGGCGCGTGCGGACGGAGAACCAGGACGCCTGGGGCATCTTCCCAGAGAACGGAGCGGCCGAGGAGGGCGAACGGCTCTTCATCGTCGCCGACGGCATGGGCGGGCACGAGCATGGGCGGGAGGCCAGTCGGATGGCCGTCCAGACGATCATCGACGTGTTTTCGGAACGGGCGGAGGACGATCCGCCTGCGCGCCTCCGCGCGGCCTACGCTGCCGCCAACACCGCCATCTGGACGCGGTCACAGCAAGGCGCCGTGGCCGAGCGCATGGGGACGACCTGCACGTTGCTGGCGCTGCTGGACGACCAGCTATACCTCGCCCACGTCGGTGACAGCCGGTGCTACCACATCGACGAGCGGGACATCGAGCAGCTGACGGACGATCATACGCTGGTCGAGCGCATGCGGCAGGAGGGGGTGCTCAGCGCCGACGAGGCCCGCCATCACCCACGCCGGCATGCCCTGATGCGCGCCCTCGGCATTCAGGACGCGGTGGAGACGGACATCCTGGGCCCATTTCCGGTGAAGACGCACCGCCGCTACCTGCTGTGCTCCGACGGGCTCGATCCCGTCAGCGAGTCAGAGATCCAGCGCATCGCGATGAGCACGAATCAGCCGCAGGAGGCCTGCGACGAACTCGTGCGCCTTGCCAACGAACGCGGCGGCCCCGACAACATCACCGCGCTCATCGTCTCCTTTTAGCCGATCCGGAATCGTTCGCGGGCGTCGATGCGTTAACATTCGTCGTACACTCCTTGCGACTCTGTTGCGCAGCGAATTCGCTGCTTTGCCTCAACGTGACTGCTCCCGACTGTGGCTAACTTCGACAAAACCATGACGCCCGGGCGCTGGCAACGGATTAAGGACGCGCTCGACGCCGTGTTGGAAGTGCCCCCGTCAAAGCGAGAGGCATACCTGGAGACCCATTTTGCGGACGATCCGGGGCTGCAACGGGAGGTGCGCGCCCTGCTCCAGGCCGACGATGCGGCCGAGAGTTTCCTCGAAGAGCCCGCGCAGGACTACGCGCGGACCCTCGTCCAGATGCAGGATCGCCCGGCTGAAGACCCGCTCATCGGCGAGGTGTTGGACAGCTACCGCATGCTCGGCGTGCTGGGGCGTGGCGGCATGGGCATCGTCTACAAGGCGCGCGATGAAGACCTCGACCGCATCGTCGCCGTCAAGATGATCGATCCGGCGCTGGCCCGCGACGACAGCTTCGTGCGGCGCTTCCGGACCGAGGCGCAGGCGCTGGCCCGCATCGACAGCCGCCACATCGTCAGCGTCTATGCGCTGCGCAAGACGGAGCGCGGGCTGTTCATCGTGATGGAGTGCGTCGACGGCGGGACTGTGTCGGATCTCTTGGAAGACGGCCCGGTGTCGCTGGAGAGGTTGCTCCCCATCGTCGATCAGATGCTGCAGGCCTTCGAGGCGGCGCACGGCGCGGGCATCGTCCACCGGGACATCAAACCCGGCAACGTGATGCTCACGACCGACGGCGTGGTCAAAGTCACGGACTTCGGCCTGGCCAAGCGCGTGACCGGCAAGGGCGCTTCGATGGTGACTATGACGCAGGGCATCGCCGGGACGCTCCATTATATGTCGCCCGAGCAGGTGCAGGGCCTGGACGACCTGGACCACCGGAGCGACCTGTACTCGGCGGGCATGACCATCTACCAGATGCTCACCGGTCGGCTTCCCATCGACCGGGACAGCAGCGAGTTCGAGGTCATGCGGAGCATCGTCGAGAGCGACCTGCCGCCGCCGTCGCACTTCAACCCGGACTTGTCGCCGGAGGTCGACCGCGTCATCATGCGGTCGCTCGAAAAAGACCCCGACGACCGCTACGCCGACGCGCATGCGATGCGAGAGGCGTTCTGGGAGCTGGGCGGCGAGGCCCCGTACCAGCGGGGGCAAACGAAAACGCACGTCGTCTCCGGCGACGGAGCCGCCGGAAGGGCGTCCAAGCCAGACGGGACCTCCGCCGGGGCCAAGCGCTGGCTGGGGATTGGGAGCGCCGTCATCGCGCTGCTCGCGGTGCTGGCGCTGGGATACGTCTTCTTGCTCGGGCCCGACGAATCAGGAGATCTAGGCACACTGACCATCACGCCGACGCCTTCGGAAGCGACGGTCTTCGTCAACGACGAGCGCATCACCCCCGGCACTCCGATCGACGTCCCGCCCGGCGAGCCCGTCGCCATCCGCGTGGAACGGGACGGGTACGAACCGTGGTCGGATCAGGTGACCCTGGAGGCCGGTGGGGTGCAGACCATCCCGGTGACTCTGGAAGAGGCGGCCTCGGCGTCCACCACCGGAACGCTGACCGTCTCCACGACGCCCGCCGATGCGCGGATCCGCGTCAACGGGGACCGCGTCACCAGCGATACGCCCGTCGAGGTGCGAGCAGGGGAAGAGGTGTCGGTCGAAGTGACGCAGGACGGGTACGAGCCGTGGTCCCGCACCGTGACGCTGGAGGCGGGCCAGGAACGCGCGCTGACGGCGACGCTGGAGCGCCGCGCCCAGCCGCCGCAGCCCGATCCCGAAGAAACCGACCCGACCCCGGTCGTCCAGCGGGGCACCCTATCGCTCGCCGCGCCGTCGGGCGCCTCCATCCGCGTCGACGGGCAATCCATCAGCAGCGGGACGCCCGTCGAACTCACGGCAGGGTCCAAGTCAGTCACCGTCAGCCATCCGCAGTACGGCGACTGGTCGACCCGGCTGAGTGTGCCCGCCAACCGGACGCTGCAGAGGCAAGTCTACTTCCGGAAGAAAGTCAACGTGGCCGTGACGGCGGAAGGCGAGCCCTTCATCAGCGCGGCGCTCTTCGTCGATGGGGAGGAACGCGGGACGACGCCGCAACAGCTGACGCTCAGTCGCGGCGAGTACACCATCGAAGTCCGCAAGTTTGGATACGACGTAGAAGGAGGGCCGAAGACCGTCACCGTCGAACCATACCTCGGAGATCCCGGCGCTGAACTGGCGACGGACAAGCTCGTGTTCCAATTGAAACAGCCCTGACGCATACACCACTGAGAGCGACACGAATCACAGTGCCGCTTGCCTGACTCCGCAATCCATCCCATCCTCGACACAAGAGGAGGTATCATGATGAATACACCGCACTTTATACGACGTATCGTCCGCACGCTGGCAGCCGTCGCGGTACTGCTGGTTGCGACGGCATCGCTGTCCGTGGCCCAGACCGGCGACGCCCGCTTCCAGCAGGGGGAGCAAGCCTTTCAAGAGGCTGATTTCGACACAGCCATCACGTTTTTCACCGATGTCGCTCAGGACTCGACGGCGCGCAGTAAGCTTCGGGAAGACGCGCTGAAGTACCTCGGGCGGCTCTACATCGCCAAGAGCGCGTATGACGAAGCCCGCCGCGCCGTCCGCGACCTGCTCGAACTGGAGCCGCCACTCGTCGAAATGAATCCAGACCAGGAGCCGCCACCGCTGCTGAAGATCTACTACGAAGAGCGCAAGCAGATCGAAGGCGATTATCAGGTGGAGCGCGCCGACCCGGGCCTGCAGACGATGGCCGTAATGGACTTTACGAACAACTCCATCGACGATCACGAGCGGTTCGATCCGATGCGGCAGGGCTTTGCGTCAATGATGATCAACTACCTCGGCGGCGCGACCGACCTCAAGGTGGTCGAGCGCGAACGGCTGCAATGGCTCCTGCAAGAGATCGACCTGCAGCAGAGCAAATACGTCGACGAGTCGACCGCCGTGCGGATGGGCAAGATGCTGGGGGCGACGACGGTGCTCTTCGGCGCCTACACCGTCTTCCGGGGGGACATCCAGATCAGCGCACGCCTCGTCAAGGTCGAGACCGGAGAGATCCTGCTGGCCGAACAGATCCGCGGTGACAGCGACGACTTCTTCGAGCTGACGGAAGACTTGAGCCTCCAGGTGGCGCAGGCCACCAACAGCACGCTGGAGGAAACCGAGATAGGTGCTCGCACGGAGACGCGCTCCCTCGATGCGCAGATGTCGTACGCGGATGGTCTCAGCGAGCTCGACAAGGGCAATTACCACGCCGCCTATGAGAAATTCGAGGAGGCGTTGGAGTACGATCCCAACTTCGAACGCGCCCAGAAGCGGATGAACAGCCTGCGTCCGATGATCGCCCAGGCGGTGGTCGAGACGAGTGACGGCGGCGCCATCGACGGTTGACCTTCGCGCGCATCGCTGCGTACGATTTCACGGGCCGGGGGAGGGCATCCCTCGGCCCGTTTTATGTTCGAAATAGCAACCGCTCGGAGTGAGGCGGATTCTTGGGAGATTTCGTCCGCATAATCCAGGAAACGCCGTTGGTTGCCGTCCCATTTATTCCTATAATGATGCCGACATGCTTTTCCACACTGGGTTGCTCCCGCTATGACTGGTCTCTACCGTGCGGCAGGGTTTGTCGTCGCTGTCCTGCTCCTGGTTCCTGCCTGCACGTCGGTCCGCCCCGGCGATGACCCCGCGCAGGTTCAGGCGGCGATTGCGGACCTGGAGCGCGAGGTCTTCGCTAATCCAGACGATGCCGAGGCCCTGTCTGATCTCGGGGTGCTCTATCTTCGCCGAGACAGTGTGCGGCAGGCCTCTCGCGTTCTGGAACGCGCTTACACCCTGGATGCAGAGGATGCGCAGACGCTCTACTTTCTAGGCCTGGTCCGTGAGCAGGAAGGACGCGAGCAGGACGCCCTGGCGCTCTACCAGCAATACCCGACCGTCTCCCGACGGTCTGACTTCAGGCCGTTGATGCAGGGGCGGTACGACTACCTCGTGCGTCAGCAGGCGCGCCGGGAGATCGAGCAGGTGCTGGCCCGCGAAGACTCCCTGACGGCGATTCAAGACGAGGGGCTCTCCCCGGACGTAGTAGCTGTCTTTCCGCTGAGCTATCAGGGCAGCAATGAGCAGTACGCGCCACTGGGGCGCGGCCTGGCAGAGATGGTCCTGGTCGACCTGGCCCAGGTGGAGCGGGTGCGGGTCGTCGAGCGCATCCGATTGCAGGCATTGCTCGACGAGTTAGCCCTGTCGAGCAGCGAATACGTGGATCCACAGACCGCGCCGCGGACCGGACGGCTCTTGCAGGCGGGCCGCATCACGGGCGGCTCATTCGACGTGCTGGCGGACGAAACGCTGCGGATCGATGCCCAGCTGTGGAGCGCCATCGACCGGGTGGTGTCTCCGGTCGACCCGCAGACCGGCGAGCTGGCCGCCTTCTTCCGCGTGCAGAAGGCCCTGGTCTTCGCCCTGCTCGAATCGATGGGAATCGCGCTGACGCCTGAGGAGCAGGAGCAGATCGAGCGGGTGCCGACGCAGAACCTGCAGGCATTTCTGGCCTATTCGCGCGGGCTGCAGGAAGAAGACGCCGGCAACTACAGCGCCGCCCAAACCCACTATCAGGAGGCCGCCGAGCTGGATCCTGAGTTTCAGCAGGCCGGAACGAAGGCGACCGAGATGCAGGGGCTGGGTAGCGCCGCGGGGCCGCCCGAATCCGCCGTGCAGACGGCCCTGCCGCTGGTCCCGCCGCCCGCGCCGAACGTCAACCTCCTGGGCGACCGCATCCGCAACCTGAACGCCGGAATGGGCACGTCGGCCACCCCGTCCACCGGGGAGCGCCAGCCCGCCGAGGAAGGCACCTCCACCAGTCCACCCATCCTGCCTGATCCGCCAGGCCCACCCGGAAGCGGGGGCAATTAATCCTCCGGCTCCTCGCTTCGTCGTTCTCATCCCTGGTTGACCGTTGCTGCTGCCCATGACGATCCGGTCCATAACGACGCTCCTCTTCGTCGCACTGCTCTGCGCCGCCGCGGCCACGCCCGCCACCGCGCAGGTCACCCGGTACGTCGCCACCACGGGCGACGATCAGCAGGGCGACAACGATTGCACCGATCCCGGGAATCCCTGCGCCACCATTCAGCAGGCCGTCGACCAGGCCAGCTTTCAAGTCGCGGACGTGATCGAAGTGGCGGCAGGAACCTACAACGAAATCGACATCGTGGTCGATGACAAGACGCTCACGATCCAGGGCGCGAGTGCCGCGACGACGATCATCGATGCACAGAATAACGGACGGATTCTGGAGGTCGTCGGCATTTCCGACGTCACTCTGAATGACCTGACCCTGCGCAATGGGGAAGGCTTCGACGGGGGGGCGGCCTACGTCACGGGAGGGCTTACCATCAACCGCTGCGTGTTCGAGAACAACACGGCTCCCGTCAGCGAAGGAGATTCGAATGGGGGAGCGATCTTCGGGTCGTTCGCTACCCTCAGCATTACCGAGAGCACGTTCGATGCGAACACGGCGAGCGGTGACGGTGGGGCCCTCTTCGCACGCAGCAGCGTCGTGACCATCGCGTCGTCGCTGTTCGTCGGCAACGATGCGGACAACGGAGGAGGAGTGGCTCTGGTCCAGGACAGCGATGGGGGAAGTGCTACGCTGACGAACAACACGTTCTACAACAACTCAGCGAGCATCGACGGCGGCGGCCTCTATTATCGAGAGTTTTCGGATCGCTCCATCACGGTCAGCTCCAGCACCTTCGTGGGCAACAGCGCGTCCGACGGCGGTGGCATGTATTTCGACGACGTGGAGGCAAGTCAGGGTAGCCTGGAGTACGGCAATTCCCTCTTCGCGGACAACGCACCCAACAACATCGCGCAGACGGGCTTTAGCAGCAGCGTCCTCCTCTCGCTGGGCTACAACCTGCTCGACGACGCCTCGGGCGATCCGACGCCAGAACCCACGGATCAGCGCAACACCTCGCCGCGTCTGGAATCCCTCGCTGACAATGGCGGGCCGACGCAGACGATACGCCCGCTCACGAGCAGTCCGGCCCTGGATGCGGGCAGCTGCTCGGTCGTGTCGGACCAGCGTGGCGATCCGCGTCCCTACGACAGCCCCGATCTCCCCAATGCCCCTGGCGGAAATGGATGCGATATCGGCGCGGTCGAGTTGCAGGCCAGTGAGTTCGCGCCGACCACGCGCTACGTCGCCACGACCGGCTCCGACACCGACAACGACTGCACCGATCCCGGGGCGCCCTGCGCCACCCTCGACCACGCCGTCACCGTTTCCGGGCCCGGCGACACCATCGACGTCGCGTCCGGCACCTACACCGAGGCGGGCATCACGCTCAACAAGAGCCTCACGATAACGGGCGCGGGGGCGACTGCGACGACGGTGCAGGCCGCGGCACAACCCGGGAGCGCGTCCGACCGGCTGTTCTTCATCGTCAGCGGCGTGACGGTCAGTCTGTCGGATGTGACGATGAGCAACGGCGTCGCCTTCGGCGAGGACGGCGGTGGGATCCTCGTGGAGTCGTCGGCTTCTCTGACCGTGCAGCGAAGCATCCTGCGTGGTCACCGCGCGTTCGATGCCGAGGGGGGCGGACTGGGAGGCGCCATCTACAGCGCAGGGACGCTGGTCCTCGAAGACACCTTTTTCGAGGATAACCAGGCACCGGACGATGCGGGCGGGGCCGTGTTCGGCGCCGGGCCGGTGACGGTCACGACGAGCACCTTTACCGCCAACAGCGCCATCGACGGAGGGGCGTTCTTCTTACAGTCGGCCTCGCCGCAGAGCATCG
>JAAAOL010000108.1 GCA_009908885.1 Bacteroidota bacterium
TCGCTGCCGTAGAGCGACGAAGACGGGCCGCGCACCACCTCCACACGCTCGACGTCTGCGACCGCGATGCGCTCCAGGTTCAGCGTACCCGCCGTGCGGCCGATGACGGGCTCGCCGTCGATCAGGATCAGGGTATAGTCTGCGTCGAAGCCCTGGATGTTCAGGCCCGCGCCGTGGTCGTAGTTGAGTTGAAGGCCGGGCTGCTCGGCCAATAGATCCGAGAGTCGCCGCGCCCCGCGTGCGCGAATGTCGTCCGCCCCGACGATGCTCGTGGGGACCGGCACCTGTTCGAGGGCCTTCAGGCTGCGTGTAGCGGTTACGACCACGTCGCCGAGGTGCAGGGGGCGGTCGAAGAGGCTCGTGTCTGCGATGGCGCCGCTCCGTGCGGAATCGACGTACAGGGTATCGGGCTGCTGGGCGACGGCGGAGGAGACGCTCAGTCCCAGCACGAGCAAGAAACTTACTGCAGCAATGCGCAGAGCAGGACACAGAGGCATGACACGACAGGAAAGCGGGCCTTTTTACTTATCTGGATCAAATCTAAATAAGAGCGATGTTAGGTGCAAGGCGTCCGGCAGATTTCCCGTCGGATCAGCTTCTCGTTGGACCCGTCAGTTCGTATACTTGCGTCAACCTCCGTAGTGATCGTCACCCAAGCTCCATCCCCCGCCCATGGCCCTTCATGCGCTCGCCGGTAAACCCGCTCCGCCCGACCTGCTGACCAATATCCCGCGTCTCGTGGCGGCGTACTACACGCACACGCCCGACCCCGAGGAGCCCACGCAGCGCGTCTCGTTCGGCACGTCGGGGCACCGGGGCTCGTCGCTCAGCAACAGCTTCAACGAGGCGCACATCCTGGCCTGCTGTCAGGCGCTCTGCGAGGTGCGTGCCGCCGAGGACATCGACGGGCCGCTCTACATCGGCATGGACACGCATGCGCTGTCGGAGGCCGCCTTCATGACGGCGATGGAGGTGTTCGCGGCCAACGAGGTGACGGTCCGCTACCAGGACGGGCGCGGCTACACGCCGACGCCGGCCATCTCGCACGCCATTCTGACGTACAACCGGAACCGTGAGGAGGGTCTGGCCGACGGCGTCGTCATCACGCCGTCCCACAACCCGCCGGACGATGGCGGCTTCAAGTACAACCCGCCGACGGGCGGCCCGGCCGGGGCGGAGATGACCACACGCATCGAGACGCGCGCCAACGCCATTCTCACTGACAAGCTACGCGACGTAAAGCGCATGCCCTACGAGCGCGCGATGCGGGCCGCCACGTCGGTCGCCGTCGATCTCGTGATGCCGTACGTGAAAGATCTGGAGCGGGCCATCGACATGGACGCCATCGCCGAGGCCGGGCTCTCCATCGGCGTGGACCCGATGGGCGGAGCGGGCATCGAGTACTGGGCGCCCATCGCCGACCATTACGGGCTCGACCTGGATGTCGTCAATCCCCGCGTCGACCCGACGTTCTCGTTCATGACGGTCGACAAGGACGGCAAAATCCGGATGGATTGCTCCTCACCCTATGCGATGGCGAGCCTGATCGACCTGAAGGATCAGTACGACATCGCCTTCGGGAACGACCCGGATTACGACCGCCACGGCATCGTCACCCGCAGCAGCGGGCTGATGAATCCGAACCACTACCTCGCCGTGGCCATCAACTACCTGTTCCAGCACCGTCCGCACTGGCCCGACGACGCGGCAGTCGGCAAGACGCTCGTCTCCAGCTCCATGATCGACCGCGTGGCGAAGCACCTGGGGCAGCGCCTGGCCGAGGTGCCCGTCGGCTTCAAGTGGTTCGTGCAGGGCCTGCTGAGCGGCAACTATGGCTTCGGCGGGGAGGAGAGCGCCGGGGCGTCGTTCCTGCGCCGCGACGGGACGGTGTGGACGACGGACAAGGACGGCATCCTGCTGGACCTGCTGGCCGCCGAGATCACCGCGACGACCGGCAAGGACCCCGGCGAGCACTACGCCGACCTGGAGGCCCGCTTCGGCTCGCCCGTCTACCGCCGCCTCGACGCACCCGCGACGCCGGAGCAGAAGGCGAAGCTGAAGCAGCTCTCCCCGGACATGGTCACCGCAGATGCGCTGGCCGGGGAGTCCATCGAGGCCAAGCTGACGCGCGCGCCGGGCAACGACGCGCCCATCGGCGGACTCAAGGTGGTGACCGAGAACGGCTGGTTCGCCGCCCGCCCGTCGGGCACGGAGGACATCTACAAGATCTACATGGAGAGCTTCAAGGGCGAGCAGCACCTCGACGCCATTCAGGACGAGGCGCAGGCCATCGTGCAGGCGGCGTTCAATGCCTGATGACTGAGGATGCGGCGTCACTACTGAACACCAGAGGAGATCAAGCTCGTATGCCTGCAATTACCTTCGGCACCGACGGCTGGCGCGCCGTCATCGCGGATGACTTTACGTTCGACAACCTGGCGACGGTCACGGAGGCGACGGCGCAGTGGCTGAAGCGTTCGCATCAGACGCCTTCGGTGCTCGTCGGCCACGATGCCCGGTTCATGGGCCGCGCCTTCGCCGAGCACGTCGCTCGCGTTCTGGTGGCCTGCGGCGCTCAGGTGACGCTCGCCGACGGCATCACCACCACGCCCGCCATCAGCTGGGCCACCAACGTCTTCGACCACGACGCGGGCATCGTCATCACGGCCAGCCACAACCCGCCCGAATACAACGGCTTCAAGATCAAGGCCGACTTCGGCGGCCCCGCCACGCCCGCCATGATCGCCGAGGTGGAACGCGAACTGGACCACCTGGGCGACGACCCTCGGATGCCTCCGCCGTTCGACCACCTCGTGGCCGACGGACAGATCACGGTGCGCGACGTGATGGCCGACTACCTGGACATGCTGCGCGAACAGCTCGACGTCGACGCGATCCGGGCGGCCGGGCTGACCGTGGCGCACGATGCCATGTTCGGTGCGGGGCAGGGCGTCGTGCGACGGCTGCTGGGGGCGGAGCAGGTGGTCGAACTGCACAGCGACGTCAACCCCGGCTTCCTCGGGCGTCCGCCCGAGCCCATCGCGCGCAACCTGGAGGCGCTGTCGGCGCTCATTCCCGAGCGCGGCTGCGACGTGGGCCTGGCCAACGACGGCGACGCGGACCGCATCGGCATGTTCGACGAGCAGGGCCGGTTCGTCACGTCGCACCAGATCCTGGCGCTGCTGGTCAAGTATCTGCACGAGGAGCGCGGACTCAGCGGGCGCATCGTCAAGACGTTCTCCACCACCCACATGCTGGACGCGATGGGTACGCACTATGGCCTGCCCGTCGAAACGGTCCCGATCGGCTTCAAGTACATCGCGCCCCTGATGGCCGAGGGCGACGTGCTCGTCGGCGGCGAAGAGTCGGGCGGCATCGCGGTGATGGGCCACGTCCCGGAGCGCGACGGCATCTACATCGGCCTGCTCGTGGTGGAGATGATGGTGAAGCGCGGCGAGACGCTGTCGGCGCTCGTGCAGGAGCTGTTCGACCAGTTCGGGCCACACCACTACCACCGGGTGGACCTGCACACGACGGACGCGAAGAAACGCGCGGCGCTGGAGCACCTGGATCGTGAGGGCGGCCTCGACCGACTCAGCGGGCACGCCGTCACCGACGTACAGACGCTCGACGGCTTCAAGCACCGGACCGACCACGGCTGGCTGCTCGTGCGGCCTTCTGGCACGGAGCCGGTCCTCCGCATCTATGCCGAGGCGGAGACGCCCGACGCTGCCCAGGCACTCGTGAACGACGCCATCGCCCAGCTCGGGCTGGACTGACCTCGCAAAATGCGAAGGGGCGCCCCGCATCGAGCGAGACGCCCCTGGCTGCAAAGGACATAGTCGGTTAGGCGGCAGCGCGTCCGGCGAATCCGTCGCTCACGTCGGGATCGAAGTGGACGTCCATCTGCGGGAACGGAATGCCGATGCCCGCCTCGTCCAGCGCTTCCTTGACCTCCTGCGTCAGCCGCTCGCGGACGGCCCAGTAGTCCGGCGTGTTGGCCCACACGCGCACGGCCCAGTTGATCGACGAGCCGCCCAGTTCCTGGAGGTACACCTGCGGCGCAGGGTCGCTCAGGCCGCCTTCTACGTTCTCCGCGACGCGCATCATCACGTCGCGCGCCTCCTTCAGGCTGGCACCGTAGTCGGTCCCCACGGCCACGTCTACGCGGCGCGTCGGGTGGTGGGTGATGTTCTCGATCGTGTTGCCGAAGATGCTGCCGTTCGGCATGATGATGCGGCGGTTGTCCGGCGTGTCCAGCAGCGTCGTGAACAGCTCGATCTCGGTCACCTTGGCCGTCGTGCCGTTGACGTTCACGACGTCGCCCACCTTGAAGGGGCGGAAGACGAGCAGCATGATCCCCGCGGAGAAGTTGCCCAGCGTGCCCTGGAAGGCGAGGCCGATGGCGAGGCCCGCGGCACCGATGACGGCGGCGAAGCTGGTCGTCTCGATGCCGAAGATGCCGAGGCAGGCCACCAGCGCCATGATGAGCACGACGTACTTGGCGAGGTTGCCGAAGAATTTCGTCAGCGTCAGATCGAGCTTCGACTTTTCGAGCGACCGCCGGGTGAAGCGGCCCACCGCCCCGGCAATGATCCAGGCGATGAGCAGAAACAGGATGGCGCCGCCGATCTTGACGGCGTACTGGGTGACGAGGTCGATAGAGATCCAGTCAGGCATGATACCTCAGGGGTGAATGGTGAAGAGCAACAGGAAGGGAGACGGACGAGGCTGCCAGAATGAATTGAGGATAAGGCAGACCCGTAAGAAATGACAGTCTGGGACGCCAAGAGCGCGATACGAAAGGGCTACTTGACGCTGCGCCTCTCGAAAGGGCGTCTGATACCGTTTTCGCCTGGCGATGTGTGTTGCTGGGAACGACAGGCCGCGGGCGACAGACCGTCGGATGCGGCGGGTCCCCCATCGCGTCACCGCTGCTCCGTAGCCTGGAACTGCTGCCCGAGGCGGTCGCAGAGGTCTTGCAGGTACCGCTGGTCCGCCCCGTCGAAGGCGGCGAGGTCGTCCGAGTCGACGTCGAGCACGGCGAGCAGGCGGTCGTCGGGCGTGAGGACCGGGACGACGACCTCAGAGCGCGTCGAGGAGGAGCAGGCGATATGGTCGGGGAAGGCGTCGACGTCCGGGACGAACTGCATCGTCTTCGTCCGCGCCGCCGCGCCACACACACCTCGGCTGAACGGGATCCGCAGGCAGCCGTGGCCGCCCTGGTAGGGGCCGACGAGGAGCAGATCGTCCGAGACGGCCCGGTAGAAGCCCGTCCAGTGGAAGTGGTCGAAGCTGTGGTGCAACTCGCAGGCGACGGTCGCCATCGCGGCGATCCAGTCGCTCTCGCCCTCCAGCAGGGCGTCGATGCGTTGCAGCACGGCTTCGTACTGCGCGGCGCGGTCGGTGTCGGTCGTCGTCGGTGCAGTCATCGGTGGTTCGTCCTTAGTCAGCGTTCACGCGGACCCCAGATGCGCTTGTCGGGCAGCAGGCGCACCTGCAGGTCGCGGTCGATGGTGATCTGGCAGGAGAGGCGCGGGTAGCCGAAGCGCGCCGCCAGCCTGTCGTGCCAGTGCGTGGGCTCCGGCGCGGGTGGGTCGAGGCGGACGCCGCAGGTGGCGCACAGGCCGCGGCCCCCGCAGTTCACCCGCTCGGTGAGGGCGGCATACGGCGAGAGACCGCGTTCCAGCAGCACCGCGCGCAGGTTCGTCCCCCGCGGCACCGCCATCGTGTGCCACGCCGTTCCATCCCAAACGCGAAGGATCGGCATCCGTTCGTGGGACTCAGCCCTACTGTACGACCTCGACGCCTTTCCAGAAGGCGATGTGGTCTTTGATCTGCCGGGCCGCATCCTTGGGGTCCGGATAGGTCCAGGCGGCATTCTCGTTCGTCGCGCCGTCGACCTCCAGGTGGTAGTAGCTGGCCTCGCCCTTCCAGGGGCAGGTCGTGTGATGGTCGCTTGCTTTCAGGTAGTCCTGCTTGACGGCGCCGAGGGGAAAGTAGTGGTTGCCTTCGACGACCTCCGTCGCGTCACTCTCGGCGATGACTTCTCCGTTCCAGATAGCTCGCATGGGATGTTCGATGGTTGGTGAAAGACACAGATGAACGTCAGTTTAGCGGCGCAGCAGCGGGGCGAGCATCGCCAGGACGAGCACGCTGCGGGCGCCCCAGGCGATGGTCCGGACCCAGTTGCTGGCGACCAGTTTGCGGTGCGCGGTGGCGTCGAAGCCGTCCGTGAGGGCGCTGTGCAGCGGCACCTGCAGCAGCGCCGTCGAGCCCCAGATGACGCCGACGAGGGCCAGGCCCAGCCACACTTGCCAGCCGGGCAGCCCCAGCGGTTGATACCAGACCAGCAGCAGCGCCGTCACCAGTTCGACGACCATCGGCGGGAAGACGACGATGCTGATAAGGCGCATGTGCTGGGCCTGATACGTGACGTAGGACTCCGCGCCGACCTGCCCGAACAGCGGGTAATGCACGATCTGCACCACCAGGATGACGCCGAACATGATCAGCGTCGCAGCGACGTGGACGAGCAGCAGCAGCTTCATCGGTCGAAAGGAGCCTCAGGCGAAATCGGCGAGCACGGCTTCAGCCGCGTGCCGCCCGGTGATCATGGCGCCGTGCAGCGAGGCCGTCTGGCGGTGGTCGCCGCAGACGTAGAGGCCGCGTCGCCGTCGGACGGGCCGTTCCGGCGGCGTCAGGAACGGCGGGGACTGCTCGGGCAGTGCGTAGCGTACGCGGTACGTCCGCAGGTGCGTCCAGGTGCCCGCCTCCGCGCCGTACCACTCGCCCAGCTGGCGGCGGACGCGCGTCTCCAGGCGGTCGTCGTCCACGCCGGGGTCGCCCAGCACCGTGACGGACAGCAGGGCCTGCCCCTCGGGCGCGTAGCTCGGGGCCACCTGCGACAGCACGGCGACGTTGTTGATCGGGCCCTCACCGTCGCCGTTGAGCATCAGGATCGGATCGTCTACGGGCGGCTCTGGGGCGGCGTAGTAGAGGCAGGTCGTGCTGCGGGCCGTCGTCGGTGCGATGCCGCCGATGAGGGCGTTGGCTGCGGGAGCCTCGGTGGCGACGACGATGGCGTCCGCCGTCAGCGTCTCTCCGCTGTCGAGGGTGATCGTCTGCTCGTCCACCGCCGCGACCGGAGCGTTCAGGCGGATGACGTCGTCCGGAAGGTCGTCGGCGATCTGCCGGGGGAGCGCCTGCATGCCGGTGGTGGGGAGGGCCGTTTGGCCCTTGGAAAACATCCGAAACACGAAGTCGAACATCCGGCTGGACGCCTGCAGGGAGCGGTCGAAGAAGATGCCGCCGAAGAACGGCCGGAAGAACCGGTCGATCATGTTGTCCGAAAACCCATAGCGATCACGCAGCGCAGCGAGGGTGGTCGTCTCCTCGCGGGCGAAGAGGGCCTCCAGCGATCCGCTGCCCACGCCCGTACGCACCTTCGCCACGCGCAGCTTGTCGGAGAATGTGCCGATGGGGGAGAGGATGGTCCCGGGCGCGTCGAGCAGGTGCCGGAACGGGTCGGCGATGCGGTGGAAGCGCCCGTCGAAGCGCACGAGGGCGCCGTCGTAGAAGGGGTGCAGGTCGAGCGCGTCGTAGTCGAGCTGGGCCTCGGTCTCCGGATAGGCCGTGAGGAGCACCTGAAAGCCATAGTCCAGCAAGAAGCCGTCGACCGTCTCGGTGCGGACGCGTCCGCCGACGTGGTCGCGGGCCTCCAGGAGCTGGACCGAGCACCCCGCCCGATGCAGGTGGCGGGCACAGGTGAGGCCAGAAAGCCCGGCGCCGACGATAAGGACATCGAGATTGGACATATTCAGGAGCTGTACACCATATCGTGTGACATCAAGCGGGGAGAGGATCGGCGACGTCCAGGGGATCGAGCGTGCGGCCGAGCAGATGCCGCAGGGCACCGCCGAGCCGGGGGTAGGCGAAGGCATAGCCGTCGTCGCGCAGCCGGTCGGGGGCGACGCGGGCGCTGCTCAGCAGCATCTCGTCGGCAGCCTCGCCGGAGAGGGCGCGGAGGACGGGAGCGGGAACCTGGAGCAGGGTGGGGCGGGAGAGCACGTCGCCCAGCGTGCCGGTGAGGTCGCCCATCGTGACGGGGTGCGGCGCCGTCACGTTGACGGGACCGTCCAGCGCGTCGGTCATCAGAGCATGGTAGAACGCGCCGATGACGTCGTCCAGCGCCACCCAGGGCACGTACTGGTCGCCGGAGCCGACGGGGCCGCCGAGGCCGAGGAAGAACGGCGGCAGCATCAGTTGCAACGCCCCACCCGCCGGGGTCAGCACCACGCCGATGCGTAGGTGGACCGTCCGGATGCCCGCCAGCCGGGCCGGTTGGGCAGCGGCCTCCCAGTCGCGCACGACGGTGGCGAGAAAGCCGTGCTCGGCCGGAGCAGACGCCTCGGTAAGCCATGCCGCGCCCCGGTCGCCGTAGATGCCGATGGCGGAGGCCGCGAGGACGACCTCGGGCGGGTCGTCGAGGGCGGCCAGGGTAGTGGTCAGGAGGCGGGTGCCCTCGACGCGACTCTCGTAGATGCGCTGCTTCTTGGCCGCCGTCCAGCGTGGGGCGAACACGTTCTCGCCGGCCAGATGGATCACGGCGTCCATTCCTTCGAGCGCGTCGGCGTCAATCTCGCCCTCCCGGACGTTCCAGTAGGCTTCGTCCGGACCCGTGGGGCGGGAGCGGACGAGCCGAAGGACCTCGTGGCCGCCGGTGGTCAGGAACGACGTGAGGCTCGACCCCAGCAGGCCCGACGCGCCGGTGATGGCGATGCGGAGGCGTCGTCCGTCCGGATTGTAGCGGTCGTGCCAGGTGAGGTCTTGCCGCGTGATGCGGTGTCGGTACGCGAACTGCCGGGCGAGTTGATGGCGGATGGCAGCGTGCCCCAGCAATTCGCCGAGCGCGCCGAGTGGCGGCTCGTAGTAGATGTCGTCGATGAGGCGGCTGGTGCCGTCCTCCAGCGGCTCCATGCGATGCGTGTGGTGCCAGGCGCGGAAGGGGCCGGTCACCTGCCGGTCGCAGAACTGCTGCCCGGCCACGTAGTCGTGGTGCTCGGCCACCCAGCGGAGGCCCGGTCCCGGCCCGAGGCGGATCACGGCGCGGTTGCCGTCGCGGATGCCCTCGAACCGCTCCAGCCGCACCGGTGTCCACGGCGGCGCGAGGCGCATGAACGCTCCCGGCCGCTCGTGCCAGGCGAACAGCGCCTCCGCGGAGGCAGGCATGGGTGATTGAAAGACGAGACGGGGCATACGGTCAGTGGGGTGGTGGGGGCAGGAATCGCTCCAGGTGATAGCTGTGGATGACTTCCGGTCCCAGGACGGCCAGCGTGATCGTGTAGGTGATGACGACGAGCAGCATCCCGGCCAGCAGCACGCGCCTGCGGTAGTGGCGCTGCCGGATCAGCGAGCCGGTCAAGAGGAGCAGCACTCCCGCGATGAATGTGGCATCGAGCCAGAGCATGGCGGCTGTGGTGAGGACTTATCGGATGGTCTGGTACGCGTCGAGCGCCTGTTCACGTGCGACGCTATGATCGACGATGGGTTCGGGATACGTGTCGCCCAGCGTAATACCGGCGGCGGCGAGCACGTCGCCCGGGGCGTCCCAGGGGGCGTGCAGGTGCTCGGTCGGCAGGTCGGCCAGTTCGGGCACGTAGCGGCGGATGTAGTCGCCCTCGGGGTCGTAACGCTCGCTCTGGGAGACCGGGTTGAAGATCCGGAAGAAGGGCTGCGCGTCCGCCCCGGAGCCCGCGGACCACTGCCAGCCCATCGTGTTGTTCGCAAGGTCGGCATCGACCAGTGTATCCCAGAACCAGCGCGCCCCGTCCTGCCAGGGCAGCAGCAGGTCTTTCGTCAGGAACGACGCGACGATCATGCGCACGCGGTTGTGCATCCAGCCGGTCTGCCAGAGCTGCCGCATCCCGGCGTCGACGATGGGATAGCCCGTCGCGCCGCGCTGCCACCGCTCCAGGGCGTCATCGTCGTTCTGCCACGGGAAGTCGGCATACTTGTCGCGCAGCACCTCGGTCGGCGTCTCGGGGTAGAAATAGAGCAGGTGGTACGAGAACTCGCGCCAGGCGATCTCGCGGAGGAAGGCGTCGGCAGCCTCGCGCATGGCGGCGTTCTGGACCCAGCCGTCGACGGCGGTCCAGACCTGTCGCGGGCTGAGTTCGCCGTGGTGCAGGTGCGGCGAGAGGCGCGAGGTGCCGTCCCGGTCGGGTCGGTTGCGCATCTCATCGTAATCGATCAGCAGTTCGTCGATGAAGTAGTCGAGGCGCGCGTGGGCGGCCTGCTCGCCGGGCGTCCAGCCCTCGTCGAAATTCTCGGCCCAGTCCACACCGTCCTGCGCTTCAGGCGTCAGGCCCAGGGCGTCGAGCGCGGTCGTGCTCGGCCAGGTCGCGGGAGCGCAGTGCTCGCTGAGGTCCGGGCGGGCCAGCGGCGCGTCGACCTCCAGCTTCTTCTGCAGCTTCTTCCAGAAGGGCGTG
>JAAAOL010000142.1 GCA_009908885.1 Bacteroidota bacterium
GCCATGGCAGATGGCGGCGAGGCCGCGCCAAAAACCTACCCGAATGGCGAGCGTATAGGCTCCAGACGGAGTTTTATCGACAGCCGATCATTTCGCTATGAGTGTACAAGACATATTGGCGGCGATTGACGCGCTTCCTGCCGAGGACCGCCGGAAGGTATACGCGGAGGTCGGGCGCAAGGAGCGCAACGACCCGGACGCCCGCCCCTCAGCGCACGATCTCGCTCAGCACCTGATTAGCAGCGGCAGCGGCCTGCGTGACATCTCGACCAACAAGACCTACCTGGATGACCTGGGGAGAAGCTCCCTGTCATGAGCGTGCTCGCCATCGCTGACACCGGCTTTCTGTACGCCTATCTCGATCCCGACGACCAGCATCACGCCTGGGCCCGCGAACAGTTCACCCAGTTTCCTGCGTTCGTCACCTGCGAGGCGGTCCTTACCGAGGTGGCCCACCTGACGGGCACCCGGCTGAACAATCCCCACCTGGCGCTCGACATGATCGCGCTCGGCGTACTGGACATAGGCTACAGCGTGCATGGCGACGCGTCAGACCTGCGCGCATTGATGGCGAAATATGCAGACGTCCCGATGGATCTCGCGGACGCGTGCCTCGTGCGCATGACGGAGCAGCACCGAAGACACACGCTTCTCACGGTCGATAGCGATTTCCTCATCTATCGCCGCCATGGCGATCAGGTCATCAACGTGTTGACCCCGTAGCCTCTCGCGCTCGGCGCTCACACCACCTCGACCGCCATCGCCGTGCCACCGCCGGTGCCGTGACAGATGGCGGCGAGACCGTGCTGCCCGTCGTGCTGGCGCAGCGCCTGTTACGGTAACCCACGTGGTGTGTCATGGCTGACGGTCATGGCGAGCGAACGACGTGAACGCGGCTCGCTCCTTGGAAGGGCGCTTCGCCCGGAGGAGGAAGATGCCTTCGTCGCTGTGCTCCTCGGAAGGACGTGCTCTTTGAAGCACAACGTGGGTTACGGTATTATAAACAGCACGCCTTCGCTTGATATTCCACCCCCCCGCCCTACAATAATTATGTTCACAGACGTCACTGGCCGCGAGGTGGCGCGCTTGCTCGATGGTGCCGTCGAGGCCGGAACCCACCGCGTGCGGTGGGATGCGTCATTGTCGCCGAGTGGTGTGTATATATACCGGCTGGACGCTGGGACCTTCACGAAGACCCGGCGCATGACGCTTGTGAAGTAGCACCAAGGGAGGTGGAAGCTATGCAGTACCTGCTCAGAACCGCACTCATTATCGCAGGCACCCTCGTCGCATGGACCGCGACGGCGCAAGACGTTACCTGGGAGCCGACGGCGGTAGACACGAGCCTGCACGTGCGCTCGCTCTTCGTGGCGACAAGCGGGACCATCTTCGCCGGTACTGACGGCGGATTGCTTCGCAGCACAGAGGAAGTTGACTCCTGGACGACAGCCGGCCCAGCAGGGGTAAACGACATGGTCCAGTTGCCCTCGGGCGTGCTTCTAGCTGCGGGGCGCGAGGGGGTGCATCGTTCCACCGATGTTGGTGAGACGTGGACGGAGGTGCTGCCGAAGCCCCTGCTCGATGAGTGCGGTGACATCTTGCAGTACACGTTCGTCACAGTCTATGCTGATGGACTTACACTTGCCGGTTCTATCGAAGAGGATGCAGCTGGGCCTTGCAAGATCATTGGACGAATGTACAGATCCGACGATGATGGAAGAGTATGGTCAAGCATACGAGCGTCAGTTTTCGATCCACGTGTAGCTAGGCCTCTTTCCCTTGATACCCTGCTATATGCTGATGACGGAGGCGGCATATCGTTTTATTTCAACGTAAATACCGATCAGCAAGTATCCAAGGAGTCAGTGACCTTGCTGGATGCTCCTGCTACGGCCTTAGTCATTAGTGACGAGGAGTTGATTTTCATAGGCACCGGCCTTCCCCTTGGCGGTTCCGGGCAAATCGGTCTCGGCATCTATCGCTCGCAGGATGGCGGCGAGACGTGGCAGCAGGTCAACACAGGCCTGATCGACACGACCATCACCGATCTGGCTGTCTACCCCAATGGTACGCTACTGGCCGCTACTTACCGGGGCGGCGTCCACCGCTCCACCGACGGCGGCGATACCTGGCTTCCTCTCAATAGGGGCCTGCCCAGCCTCCAGGTCACCGCGCTGGCCGTCACCGACGAGGGCACCGTCTACGCAGGCACCGACCAGGGCATCTACCGCTCGACGCGGCCCATCGCCACCGACACGAAAGACGAACCCGCCCTCCCCGAGCGCTTCCACCTGGGAGCCAACTATCCCAACCCGTTCAACCCGCAGACGACGATCACGTACGCTCTGCCGCGCGGCACGGAAGTGCACCTGGCAGTCTACGACGTGCTGGGCCGGGAGGTCGCCGTGCTGGTGGACGGCACCCGGCCTGCGGGTCGGCACGCGGCGGTGTTTGAGGCGGGCAATCTGCCGAGCGGGATGTACTTGGTCCGGCTCAACGCGGGAGAGCACTTCGAGACCCGGAGCATGACGCTCATGAAGTAGCACCAAGGAAGGTGAAAGCTATGCAGTACCTGCTCAGAACCGCACTCATTATCGCAGGCACCCTCGTCGCATGGACCGCGACGGCGCAAGACGTTACCTGGGAGCCGACGGCGGTAGACACGAGCCTGCACGTGCGCTCGCTCTTCGTGGCGACAGGCAGGACCATCTTCGCCGGTACCGACGGCGGACTTCTGCGTAGCGTGGATGCAGGCGACTCCTGGACGGTAGCCGGCCCCGACGGAATCAATGCCTTTGCCGAAGACCAAAGCGGGACGCTTCTCACTGCGGGCGCTCAAGGAGTACACCGTTCAGAGAATGGAGGAGATTCCTGGACGCAGGTGTTGCCCAAACCTGAGAGTGACGAGTGTCTTGAACAATTTCTACAGTTCATCTATGTACTTTTTGTGCCAGATGGTAGGGCATTTGCTGCCTCGGTAGAGGAAGATTTAGGAAGCGGAGGCGGCGGCTGCAAAGCGAGTGGCCATCTATACCAATCTGACCGTGGCATCTCCTGGTCAAGAATACCGGCAGGATTTCCTGAGCCGAGAGCAGGCATCGTAGGTGACACAGGCACCTTCTACTATGGAAGTAACGGCGGTAGCATCTACAGGGCTACGGACTCCCAACTGCCTGGAACCTACCTTGAGACTTTCGGCGCCTCGGTAACTACCTTTGCTGTAATAAGTGAGAGCTTGTTCGCTGGTACCGGTTTTTATGCGGGAGACAATGAAGGTGTCGGTCGCGGCATCTATCGCTCGCAGGATGGCGGCGAGACGTGGCAGCAGGTCAACACGGGCCTGATCGACACGACCATCACCGATCTGGCTGTCTATCCCAACGGCACCCTCCTGGCCGCGACCTACCGCGGCGGCGTCCACCGCTCCACCGATGGCGGCGACACCTGGCTTCCTCTCAACACTGGCCTGCCCAGCCTCCAGGTCACCGCGCTGGCGCTCACCCAAGACGGCCACGTCTATGCCGGCACCGACGAAGGCATCTACCGCTCGGTGCGCGCCATTGGCACCGACACGAAACGCCCGCCGGGCGAGGTCCCTGAACGGGTCCAGCTCCGCGCCAACTACCCCAATCCGTTCAACCTCCAGACGACGATCACGTATGCCCTGCCGCGTAGCGTGGCGGTGCGCCTGGCGGTCTACGACGTGCTAGGGCGCGAGGTGGCTGTATTGGTCGACGATACCCGACCTGCGGGGCAGCACACCGTCACGTTCGAGGCGGGTGATCTACCGAGCGGGGTGTATCTCTACCGGCTCGAAGCCGGGAATACTGTGTGGAGCGGGCGGATGCTGCGCGTGAAGTAGATCGCCTCACGCCCGCTCGATGGCCATCGCCGTGCCGCCGCCGGTGCCGTGGCAGATGGCGGCGAGGCCGTGCTGGCCGTCGTGCTGGCGCAACGCGTGGAGGAGCGTCACCACGATGCGTGCGCCCGAGCAGCCGATGGGATGGCCGAGGGCGATGGCGCCGCCGTGGACGTTGAGCACGTCGTGGGCAACGCCCAACTCGCGGTGAAACAGGATGCTATTGACGGCGAACGCCTCGTTGTTTTCGTAGAGGTCGAAGTCGCCGACCTTACGGTCGAGCTTTTTCATCAGGTTGTGCACCGCCGGAATCGGGGCCTCGGGGAAGCGCCACGGCTCGCCCGCCGCCCAGGCCCCACCGTTGATCTTGGCAATCGGTGTGAGGCCATGCGCTTCCACAGCATCAGCGCTGGCGAGTAGGAGCACCGCCGCGCCGTCTGAGATCTGCGAGGAATTGCCCGCCGTGAGCGTGCCGTCCTTCTGAAAGGCGGGGCGCAGGTTGCCCAGGCTCTCCGTCGTCGTGCCTTCGCGGACGCCCTCGTCCGTCGTCAGCGTCTTCATCTCACGCCGTGCGCGATACTCGACCGGGACGATCTCGGCGTCGAAGAAGCCCTCCTCGGCGGCCTTCGTCGCCCGCTGGTGCGAGGCTGCTGCCACCGCATCTAATTCCTCCCGCGAGATGCCCTTCTCGGCGATCAGGCGCTCCGTCTGTTCCCCCATCGCCTCGTCGGTCATCGGGTCAGACAGCCCGTCGCGAAACATGATGTCCTGAAAGTGATCGCTGTTCGTGGTCGGCATGTACTTGTAGCCCCAGCGCGCCCCCGCCGTCAGATAAAACCCGGCGTTCGACATCGACTCGGTGCCGCCCGCGAGCAGCAGGTCCGCCTCGCCCGCCTTGATCATGGTGGCGGCGTTCATGACGGCCATCATGCCCGAGGAGCACACCATGTCGATCGCCATCGCGTCGACGTGCTCGGGGATGCCTGCCTTGAAGGCGGCCTGACGCGGGATCAGTTGCCCGTGCCCGGCGCGCAGGACGTTGCCCATGATGATGAGGTCGAGGGCGCCGCCGTCGACGCCGGTCTCCTCCAGCACCGCCTCCATGACGGGCGCGGCCAGGTCCGACGGGCCGAACTGCTGAAAGGCTCCACCGAACCGACCGATGGCCGAGCGGCGAGCGCTCACGATGTATACGTCGCGCATAGCTATCCTCCGATGTGATTCCATTTGCAGATCCTAGATCCTGCCGCCGCACGGGGCGACAGCGCGCACGAAGCGCTTCCGGCTCGTAATGTATCAATAGCGATGCCCCGTCGCTACGAAGACCCTGTGAGCATTTCACGGAGCGCATCCACGTCCGTCGTCGGCTGCTCGCAGGCGAAGTCCTGGCAGACGTAGGCCGTCGCCCGCTCGTCCACGGGGTGTTGCGCCTCGGTGTATGCGGCAATCTCAGTGATCGGCGGCGCGTCGCCAGGAGGCCGCAGGAGGACGACCTTGTCTGGCACGTATTCCGACCGGACTGTTCGCAACATCGCCTGCGTGTCATCTGCCTCCGCCTCGCCCGCGATGACGATCTCGTAGGACGGCCCGAGGATGAAGCCCAGCGCCATCAGCATGGCCGTAAAGCCCGCGGGGCGCTGCATCACCGCCTCGGCGAAGTACTGCCCGATGGCCTCGGCCTGCTGCTCATAGGCGGTATCTCCTGTCAGGCGACCCAGGCGGACCAGGTTCAGCATGGCGACGGAGTTGCCCGACGGCACCGCGCCGTCGTAGGACTCCTTCTGACGGACGATGAGGTCGTCGGTGTCTTCGGGGGCGAAGAAGTAGGCCCCGTGCTCGCCGTCCCAGCAGAATTCGTGCAGTTGTTCGTGGAGGGCGAGGGCCTCGTGGAGATAGTCGACCTCGAAGGTGGTCTCGTAGAGGTCGAGCAGGCCCCAGATGAGGAAGGCGTAGTCGTCCAGGTTGGCGTGAATGGCCGCCTCGCCGTTCCGCCAGCGGTGCAAGAGGCGTCCGTCGTCGGTGCGCATCGTGGCGAGCAGGAAGTCGGCAGCGCGGCGGGCAGCGGCCGCGTATTCAGGTTCATCGAAGACGCGGGCGGCCTGCGCGAAGGCGGCGATCGTCAGCCCGTTCCAGTCGGTGAGCACCTTGTCGTCCTTGCCGGGATGCACACGCTGGTCGCGGTGCTCGAACAGTTGCTCGCGGGCCGTCGCCATCATGGTCTTGAGGGCGTCCGGCTCCAGGCCCAGCTCCTGCGCCGTCGCCGCGATGGGCTGCTTCAGGTGCGGGATGTTCTCGCCGGTGCGCCGCCGGGTCGCCTCCTCCTGGAAGTTGCCGCCCTTCTCGAAGCGGTAGACGCGCATGAAGAGATCGGCCAGTTCGTCGCTCAGCACTTCGCGCACCTCGTCCGCCGTCCAGACGTAGAACGTGCCCTCGCGGCCTTCGCTGTCGGCGTCCTCGGCAGAGTAGAAGCCGCCATCGTCGTCCGTCATGTCGCGCAGCACGTAGGTCAGCACCTCGCGGGCCGTCTGCTCGTAGACGGACGCGCCGGTCGCCTGGAAGGCCTCGACGTACGCCATCGCCAGCATCGCCTGGTCGTACAGCATCTTTTCGAAGTGAGGCAGCTTCCACTCTTGATCCGTCGAGTAGCGATGGAAGCCGTAGCCGACGTGGTCGAAGATGCCGCCGAGGCGCATCTGCTGGAGCGTCTTTTCGACCATGCGCAGGGCCTTGGTCTGGCCCGTCCGCTTCCAGTAGCGCAGCAGAAACAGCAGGTTGTGCGGCGAGGGAAACTTGGGCGCGGTGCCGAAGCCGCCGAGGTGCGTGTCGAAGCGGCGGTCGAGCTGCGTGTACGCCAGGTGGAGCGCGTCGGGGTCGAGCGCCATCGCGCCGCCCTCGTGCTGAGCCGCCTTCTCCAGCATGCCGACGACCTCGTCGGCGGAGCTGAGCAGCTTCGCACGGCCTTCCTCGTCGTTCCACATCTCGCGGACGCGCGGGATGAAGTCGAGCATGCCCATCTGTCCCTGCCGGCTCTCTCTGGGCAGGTACGTGCCCGCAAAGAAGGGGCGCTTGTCCGGCGTCAGCAGCACCGTGAGCGGCCAGCCGCCGCGCCCGGTCATCATCTGGCAGACGGTCATGTAGAGCTGGTCGAGGTCGGGCCGCTCCTCCCGGTCCACCTTGATGTTGACGAACGACATGTTCATCATGCCCGCCACTTCGATGTTTTGAAACGACTCGTGGGCCATCACGTGGCACCAGTGGCACGTCGAGTAGCCGATGGAGAGAAATACCGGCTTGTCTTCGGCCTTCGCCACCTCGAAGGCTTCGTCACACCACGGCCACCAGGCGACCGGGTTGTCCTTGTGCTGGAGGAGATACGGGCTCTGGGCGTCGTCGAGGCGATTGGTCATGTGAACTATCAGGGGTTGGAAATGAGAGCGCGGCGCGTCAGGAATACAGGGGTCGATGGGGCCGGCAGGCCGGGTAGCGATGCATCGGCGATGCGACTCTACGGATGCTGGATCGATGCGGGAGGTACGGCGAAGGATACGACGCCTAGCGATGACGCGTGCTCCAGGCCTCCTGCCAGCGAGCATATCCGCGCAGTTCGTAAGCGATGTCGCCGACCTCGTTCATACCGACGAGGCCGTCTTCGGTAATGAGTCCGGAAAAATAGCGCATCGGTGTCACCTCGAAGCGTGGCGCGACGATGTTCAGGATCGCATCGCCGTCGTACACGTCGGCTGGATCGGCGTCTTCGAGGTGGAGCGTCGCGTCAGTGCTGACTTTGTCCGTCGCCGTGGCCACATAGCACGGGATCTGGTGCGTGTGGGCGCTCAGGGCCGCCGCCCGCGTGCCGACCTTGTTGACCACGTCGCCGTTGGGCAGGACGGTGTCCGCGCCGACGAGCACGACGTCCACGTCACCCCGGGCCAGGATCGTGGCGACGGCGGCGTCCGGCAGCAGCGTCACGTCGATGCCCTCGTAGCTCAATGCCTCGGCCACGGCTGCGCCTTCCCGCCCCGGCGCGGACGCAGCGATCAGGATGCGCGGCGGCGGATCGGCCTGGCGTAGCGCGGCGACGACCGTGCCGGACCGCGAGAGGGTCAGCACGGTCCGCCCGGCGATGTAGTTAGCCGCATGCCGGGCGACGTCGGCTTCGACCGCGATCGCGCGTCCAATGGCGTCGTGGGCTTCGCGCTCGATGCAAGCAGGTGTGCGGTCGTCCCGGCAGGCGTACATCGCCCGGTGGATGCGGTTGGCGATGACGGTCATCGAGGACCGAACCTGCGCGAGATCGCGGGCCAGTTCACTGAGTGGCGGACCGCCTTCCCGGCCTGCTGCCCGGAACCCGGCGGCGTCGCGCAGCACCTCCAGCGCCCGCAGGGAGAGATAGGCCGAGCCGTGAGTCACATCGTCGCGGATCGTCTCCAGCGTCGGAGCTACGTGTTCGTACGAGGTCCACAGCTTCGGGACGGTCTCGCGGCGCAGGATCTCGGTCGGAGCGTCCCACGCGTGCTCGGTCGTCTCGTCGTTGAGCCGCACGTCGCGCCGGTCGCAGTCGAACAGGTACGGATGTGCGATCCAGCGCGTGCTGAGGTCGGCGTCCTCCACCGGAAACGGCGCACCGGACCGGACGAACGCGACGGCATCTAGCAGACCCGTCTCTTCGGCGATTTCCTGGCGAGCAGCATGATCCGGGTCGCCCTCCGCGTGCCCGGCCACAGCGCCCCACTGCCCCTGGTACGAGCCCACCGCATCGCTGCGGCGGAGCAGCAGCACTTCGCTGTCGTGGCGCAAAAAACAGGTGACGACGTGCGTCTCGGTCATGGACGTTCTCCTGCGCGTTACCGCGTGGCGGCGTCGATGCGGTCGACCTCCTCGTCCGAGAGCGACAGATCGAGCGCGTCGAGCGAGTCGTCGATGGTGGCGATGCGGCTGGCGCCCGGAATCGGCAGAATGGCGTCCGAGCGCGCCAGCAGCCAGGCGAGGACCACCTGCTGCGGCGAGACGCCGTGCCGCTCGGCCACCGACGCGATGGCGTCGAGTTCGTCCAGGTTCTTGGCCCGGCTGCGCCCGCCGAGCGGGCTCCACGGCAGAAACGTAAGGCCCTCCTGCTCGCAGTAGGCCAGCACGCCGTCCTCCTCGGGGCGGCGGTGCCACGGGCTGTACTGATTCTGCACGGAGACCACATCGACCACCGTGCGTGCCTCCTCGATCTGGGCGACCGAATAGTTCGAAACGCCAACGAAGCGGATCAGGCCTTCGTCCACCGCCTCGCGCACCGGGGCCATCGACGTCGTCACGCCCACCTCTTCGTCTGGCGCGTGGTGCTGCCACAGAAAGATGGGGGCGCCCAGGGCTTCGACGCTCTCGCGGATCGTCCGCCGCAGGTAATCCGGGTCGCCGTTGCGCGTCCACCGCCCGTCGGGCCGCATCAGCCCGCCCTTGGTCGCTACGTGGACGTCCGAGGTGTCGCCCTCGTACGTGGTCAGCGCCTTGTGCAACAGCCGCTCGTTGTGGTGCTTGTCGTTCTCATTCTGACAGTACGCATCGGCGGTGTCGATGAAGTTGACGCCGCGGTCCAGCACGTGGTGGACGACGGGAAGGGCGTCCTCCTCGTCGGGGCGGCCAGCGAGCGACAGGTGCATGGCGCCGAAGCCCATCGCGGAAAGGTGCACGCCAGTGGATCCCAGTTCCTTGGTACGCATCGGGGGAATAGTGCAGGTGAGGGTGAGCCAGCAGTCGAGATGGTCGGTACAGGGAGGACGACGCCTACCGCAAGATGGTCCGGCCCGGCCGCGGGTTTGGCGAGATTGTGACCCGCGCGGGCCGACTCACAGGTGCAGCACGCGCCGCCGCCCGGCGAACAGGTGGAAGAGGGCATAGAGTTCGAGGCCGAAGGGGATGTAGCCCACGTACCCCAGCAGCGGCATCTCGAAGACGTGCCAGAAGTCGGCCCCCGGCGTATGATAGATCCACTTCGGATAGGCGTGGACGTTCCACAGCTCCCAGAAGAAACCGCAGATGAGCGCGCCGACGGACAGTGCAAAGACGGGTCGCCAGTCGCCCGTCCGTAGGTGGTCGAACAGAGACCGGTGCCCGCGCCACGCATTGATCGGCTCCAGCAGGAAGAACGCGCAGCCCCAGACCAGCGGATAGCAGTAGGTGGGCCAGACCATCGCCAGGATGAACATGACGATCCCCAGCCCGACGAATCCGACGAGCAGCGCCCGCGTCGGGCGCAGCGGCGGGCCGTCCTTCCACCACTCGATCCACCGGAAGGAGCGCACCAGCTCTGCCGTCTCGAACACTGCCGGCATCACCGTGGAGAAGGCGATGGAGGCGAGCGCAAAATACGTCAGGTCGCTGAACTGCTCGCGACCCAGGTAGACCCAGTTGGCCGTCCGCTCGTTGATGACCTCGAAGGCCCACCAGCCCGGAATGGAGCACAGAAAGAGCAGGACGAACCAGCGCGGGGACCGGGTGAGCAGCGAGGTGCCGCGCCGCCGCAGGACGAGCGCATCGACGGTGAGGATGTAGCCGAGCCAGAGGGGGAAGAAGAGCAGGTGCGTGCGCAGCCCGGTGAGGCCCC
>JAAAOL010000529.1 GCA_009908885.1 Bacteroidota bacterium
CTTCGTCCGTCAGGTCCGGATAGCGCTCGCCCAGCAGGCGCTCGAAGTCGGGGTTGCCGGAGAACAGCTCGCCGTCCACCCAGACGGTGCCCGCCTCGATGGCCGTCTTCTCCGTCTCGGAGATGGTGGGCAGGAAGCCGAGTCGCTCCATGGTGTCCATGAGCGGCTTCGAGAGCGCTTTGCGACGCACCGCAGGCACGCCGAAGAGCACGCCCAGGGCCGCGGCGCCGATCATCTTATTACGTAGACTCATGATCTCGATTCAGGTTAGTGAGTGGATGTCATGAAAGACGACCGCACGCTGCGGCGCCTGCTGTGTCTGTGATTAACGGTGTTAAGAACGGGTGCAAAAAAAGAGCAGTCCCGGCTTGGGGCCTCAGAAGCGGAACGCCCGCAACAGGTCGGCTCCGTGGATAGTGATGGACGGAATGACGATGAACTTGCTGTCGCGCAGCCCGAGAGCCGAGCGGTCGTAGTAGACGGCGAGTTCGGGACTCACCCCGAGATCTACCCGCCCGATGCGCAGTCCCAGGATCACGCCGAGGCTCGGCGAGTCGCTGACGGCATCGCTGCTGACAGGAATGACCTGCATCGCCCGCAGCGCGCCGAACGGCGTCACCGTGCGCTCCGGGCCTGAAGCCAGGAGCGTGCCTTCCAGATGCAGGTGGTTGCCCCCGTTCACGATTCCGCCGCCGACCATGCCGGAGACGACCATGCGATCCGGGGTCGCGCTGGGACCCAGGACGCGCTTGTAGTTGACCACCACGCCGCTCATCCCCGGGATGCGCACGCCCAGGTCTGAGCGCCCGTCGATGCCGAAGCGGGTCTCGGCATCCAGGAGCGCGTAGCGTGTGCCCACCCGCGAGCTATCATCCTCCAGCACGGAGCCTCCCGGTACCGAGTAAATCGCCATGCTCGGCACCACCTCGCCCTCCGGCACGGGCCGGGCCGTCGTGCCGACGGAGAAGGGCACACACCCGCTCGCCGTGAGGCTCACCACAGCGAGCAGGAGGAGGCCCAGCGGTATGTAGCGACCAGACTGCATCGCGCTTCGGGGATGGCGTCAGACTGCCAGATTCTCGATGACCGCCGCCGCGCCCATGCCGCCGCCGACGCACATCGTGCAGATGCCGTACTGCACCTCGCGCCGCCGCATCTCGTGCAGCAGCGTGGCGGTCAGCTTGGCGCCGGTACAGCCGAGCGGGTGGCCGAGGGCGATGGCGCCGCCGTTGACGTTGACGACGTCTTCGCTGAGGCCCACCTCGCGGATCACGGCGAGGGCCTGCGCGGCGAAGGCTTCGTTCAGCTCGACGAGGCCGATGTCGTCCACCGAGAGGCCCGTCTGCTTGAGCACCTTCTGGATGGCCGGGACCGGGCCGATGCCCATGAGTTCGGGGTCGACGCCCGCCAGCGAGAAGCCGACGATGCGCCCGAGCGGCGTAACGCCCAGCTCGCTGACCATCCGCTCGCTCATGACGACCGAGGCCGCCGCGCCGTCCGACCGCTGCGAAGCGTTGCCCGCGGTCACGGTGCCGCCCTTGCGAAAGACCGGCCGCAACCCGGCGAGCGCGTCCAGCGACGTGTCGGCGCGCGGGCCTTCGTCTACGGTGAAGTCGGCCTCTACGGTGACCGTCTCGCCGTCCTGGTAGTGGGTCTCCTCGACGTGTAGCGGCACGATCTCGTCGTCGAAGCGCCCGTTCTCGATGGCGTCGAGGGCGCGCTGGTGGGACTGCAGGGCGAAGCGGTCCTGGTCTTCGCGGGAGACGTCGTACTTGGCCGCTACGTTCTCGGCGGTGTTGCCCATCGAGATGTAGAGGCCGGGGTCGTCGGCGACGCCGTCGGGATCGGGCGAGAAGTAGAAGCCGCTCATCGGCACGTGACTCATCGACTCGGATCCGCCCGCGACGACGCACTCGGCATGCCCGGCCATGATGGCCTGCGACGCCATGACGATGGTCTGCAGCCCGGACGAGCAGAAGCGGTTGATGGTGGCGCCCGGCACGTGGTCCGGCAGCCCGGCGCGCTGCGCGATGATGCGGCCGACGTTCATGCCCTGCGGCCCCTCGGGGAAGGCGCAGCCCACCATCACGTCGTCGATTTCATCGGGCTCCAGCCCCTCGACGCGGGCGATGGCGGCCTTGACGGCCTCGGCGCCCATCTGTTCAGGCCGAAAGTTGCGCAACGTCCCGCGCGGCGCCTTGCCGACCGCCGTCCGCACGCTGCTGACGATATATGCTCCGTTTCTGGCTTCCATGCTCTATATCTCCTCTGAGGTGTTGCTAAATCGGCTTGTCGGTACAAGTGTAGGCCATGCTTGGTGCTTCGTTCTTGGTTCTTTGGGGTGCCGTCTCTCGACCTGCCAAGTACCAAGAACCAAGTACCAAACCCAACCCCCTAATTCCGCAGCGGCTTGTTGTGCTCCAGGATGTGCATGATGCGGTCGCGCGTCTTCTGCTCGCCCAGCAGGCTCAGGAAGACCTCGCGCTCCAGCTCCAGCAGGTAGTCCTCGGGCACGTAGTCGTCGCTCGTCAGATCGCCGCCAGTGATGACGTACGCCAGCTTTTGGGCCAGGAAATGGTCGTACTCGCTGATGTAGCCGCCCTGCAGGTAGTTGTAGAGGCCGACTTCCATCGCGGCACGGCCCGGCGCGCCGAGCACATGGATGCGGTTCTGGGCGGGCGGCGGCAGGTAGCCTTCCTCGGAGAGGCGCAGCACCTCCTGCTTCGCCACGTGCAGGCGGCGGTTGTCGTTCATGACGATGCGGGCGTGGTCCGGCAAGAAGCCGAGGGCTTGCGCTTCCCGACCGCTCGTCGCGACCGTCGCCATGGCGATCTGCTCGAAGTACTTGCGCACCCACGGCTGCAGCTCGCTGACGTTGTCGTTCGGCGTCTGCGTGGCAGCCTTGGCGGCCATGCGCGTCGTGCCCGTACCCGCCGGGATGAGGCCCACGCCCAGTTCGGGGAGGCCGATGTAGCTCTCGGCGGAGGCGACCGGGTTGGGGCTGGCCATCACCATCTCGCAGCCGCCGCCCAGCACGCGCTGGTGCACAGCCACGACGACGGGCTTGGTGCTGTAACGCACCGCCTGGATGGTATCCTGGAAGCCTTTCAGGAAGGTCTCCAGCTGATCCCACTGCCCGGAGCCGATGGCCATCGCCACCTCGCCCAGGTTGGCGCCCACGCTGAAGTTCTTGCCCTCGTTGCCGATGACGAGGCCCCGGAGGTCGGGGTCGTTCTCGACGCGGTCCAGCACCTCGCGCAGACCCTGCATCACGTAGGTGCCCAGCGAGTTGGACTTGGAGCGGAATTCGTAGAGCGCCACGCCGTCGCCCAGGTCGAGCAGAGCGGCGTCTTCGTTGGACCACAGCTCGTTGCTGGCCTCAGCCTTGACGGCGTCGAGGCGGAGTTCATCCTCCGGCACGGGATCGGCCACGTAGCCGCCCTTCGTCGGGACGTAGACCTGGCCATCCTGGTAGAAGCGGGTCGAGCCCGCCGAGCGCATCGTGTGCACCCAGTCCGGCAGGGCGATGTCGCGCTCCTGCATGGCCGCGATGACGCGCTCGAAGCCGAGGGCGTCCCACGTTTCGAAGGGCCCCATCTCCCAGCCGAAGCCCCAGCGGATGGCCTTGTCCACGTTGGCGGGGCTGTCGGTGATCTCGGGGATGCGGCGGGCGCTGTAGCCCAGCAGGTCGAGCGTCGTCTCGCGGAAGAACGCTCCGGCGCGCCCGTCGTCCTCGAACAGCGCGTTCAGCCGGGCCGCGAGGTCGCCCGCCTGCTTGATCTTGTTGAGGTCACCCAGGTCCTGCTCTCCCGGCTCGGTGTATTCCATCGTGTCCGGGTCGATGGACTTGATGACCTTGCCTTCCTTCTTGTAGAAGCCCGCACCGCTCTTGGCGCCGAGCTGGCCGTTGTCCACCAGCTCCTTGAGGAGATCCGGGATGAGGAAGGCGTCACGGCTCTCGTCGTGCTCGGCCTTCTCGTACAGATTCTTCGCCACGTCCGTCATCACGTCCAGCCCCACCACGTCGGCGGTGCGGAAGGTGGCGCTCTTCGGACGGCCCACCAGCGGCCCGGTCAGCGTGTCGACCTCTTCGATGGAGTAGTCGCCGTCGGTGAAGTAGCGCATGCCGCGAAACATGCCGTAGGTGCCCACGCGGTTGCCCACGAAGTACGGCACGTCGTTCGCCACCACGATGCCTTTGCCCAAGTGGATGCGCCCGAACTGGGCCACGCGCTCCAGCACGGCGGCGTCAGTGACATCCGTCGGGATCAGTTCCAGCAGCTTGAGGTAGCGCGGCGGGTTGAAGAAGTGCGTGCCCAGGAAGCGGCGCTTGAAGGCGTCGCTGCGGCCCTCGGCGATCTCGCGGATCGGGATGCCGCTCGTGTTGGTCGAGATGACGGCATCCTCGCGGGCGGCTTCCTCGACGCGGGCCATCACGTCGCGCTTGATGTCCAGGCGCTCCACGACGGCTTCGATGACCCAGTCGGCCTCCCCGACGCGGTGAAAGTGCTCGTCGAAGTTGCCCAGCGTCACGCGGTGCTTCACGTCGTCGGTGAACAGCGGATTGGGCTTCAGCTTGGTCGTCCGCTTCCAGCTACGCTCGACGATGTCGTTCGGCGCCCCGTCCTTGCCGATGGCCTCGGGGGTGACGTCGAGCAGGTAGACCTGGAGGCCGGCGTTGGCGAGGTGGGCGGCGATCTGCGCGCCCATCGTGCCCGCACCGAGGACCGTCGCCGTGCGGAACGGCTTGGTGGTCTTGGGCGCCGCCAGATCTAGCGAGCGGGTGTCTATCGTTGGCGTTTCCATGCGGTATATGGTAGATGGTCAAGTTGGGTGATCGTGTCGATGCGTTCGTGGCGACCCGCCGCGCGTCAGCTGACCTTGGCGGGACGCTTCTTCGAGGACGTCGGCTCGTGGTACAGCGCCTCGATCTCGTCCGCATAGCGCTCCCGCACCTTGGCGCGCTTCACCTTGAGCGTCGGCGTCAGCAGGCCGTTCTCGATGGTGAGGTGCTCAGGGATGAGGGCGAAGCGCTTGATGGTGGACCAGTGATCCATGTCCTCGTTGGCCTTGTCCACCAGCTCCTGATAGCGGGCGATGACCTGGGGCTCCTCCACCAGCTCGTCGGGCGGCATCTCGGGGTCCAGCCCAACCGACCGGGCGAAGCTCTCCAGCGCCTCCTGTTCCGGGAAGATGAGCGCCGTGCAGAATTTGTACCCCGAGCCGACGACCACGGCGTTCTCGACCAGGCCCTCCACGCCGAGCTGGTTCTCCAGCGGCTGCGGCATCACGTACTTGCCCGTCGAGAGCTTGAAGAGGTCTTTCTTGCGGTCGGTGATGCGGAGGAAGCCCTCGTCCGTGAACTCGCCGATGTCACCGGTGTGGAACCAGCCCTCGGCGTTGATCACCTCGTCCGTCTTCTCCTCGTTCTTGTAGTAGCCCTGCATCACGTGCGGGCCACGCGTCAGGATTTCGCCGTCGTCGGCAATCATGACTTCCACGCCGGGGATTGGCTCACCCACGGTGCCCGCCCGGTTGCGATCGGGCCGGTTGAAGGTGATGACGGGGCTCGTCTCGGTCAGGCCATAGCCCTGAAGGACCGTCAGCCCGGCGGCGGAGAAGACGTTGGCGATCTCGCTGTTGAGCGCGGCGCCGCCACAGATGACGTAATTGATGCGCCCGCCCATCACGTCGCGCCACTTGCCGTAGACGAGCGTGTCGGCCAGCTTCAGCTTGAGCGCGTCCAGCCCCTGCGGCTCGTGCCCTAGCTCGTACTGCTGCGCCAGGTCCAGCGCCCACGCGCCGATGCGTCCCTGCAGGCCTTCCATGCCGTCGATGCGCTCCTGAATCTTGGCGTACACTTTCTCTAGCACGCGCGGCACCGTGGCGAAGGCCGTCGGGTGGACCTCGCCCATGTCGCGCACGAGGTCGTCCGGCGTCGTGAAGTAGACGCCCGTGCCGCGGTAGAGGAAGCCGTAGTGCAGCGTCCGGGCGAAGACGTGGGTCAGCGGTAGGAACGAGACCGCCACCTCGCCGTCCGGCCCGTCGCGGTAGCCCTTCATGCCGCTGAAGGCCGTGAGGGCGTTGAACGAGATATTTTCGTGCGTCAGCATGACGCCCTTGGGCCGCCCCGTGGTGCCGCTCGTGTAGATGAGCGTCGCCAGGTCGTGCGGGTCGATCTGATCGCGCAGGTCGCCGATGGCCTCAGGAGCCTCGCGCAGCCGCCGGGCGCCGCGGTCGCGCACGTCCTCGTAAGTGAGCACGGTGACGCCGTCGGGCAGCGACGGCAGGTCGTCCGTCTCCTTGCGGGCCAGGATGATGGTCTGGATGCGCGGCAGCTCGGGAAGCAGCTCGGCCAGTTCGTTCAGCCGCTCGACGTCCGCCACGCACATCGCCTTCACCTCGGCGTGGTCCAGCACGTACTGCGTCATCTCCGGCGCGCTGCTCAGATAGATCGGCACGTCGATGATGCCCGCCAGCAGACAGCCCATGTCGGCCAGGCAGAAGTAGACGTCGCTGTCCAGGTAGAAGCCGACGCGGTCGCCCCGGTCGAGGCCGAGGTCCAGGAATCCGAGGGCGAGTTCCTCGGAGATCAGGCGAAAGGCGTCGAGCGAGTAGGGCGTCCAGGTGCCGTCGCCCGAGGGCTGGTTGAGCGCCGTCGGATGGGTGTACCGGTCACAGGCGTCGTACATCATCTCGGGCAGCGTCTTGCCGAGCGTCAGGGTGCCGGTACCGGGGGGTGCGGTATAAATGCGGCTGCTCATGGGAGGTCGGTTTCGTCAGCGATGAGAGGGACTGGGAAGAACAGCATCTTTATGTGCTAAAAAAGCGCTTCCAGTTACGCACAGTGGGATTATGCCGCCTGGGGACGGACTTCTACGGGCAGCACGCCCCGCAGCGCCTGGTCGATGGCGGCATCGATGAACGCGTCCCGGTCGATGCGGATGTCGACGCGGCGCGAGAGCTGCAGCGACACCGTGCCGTGGAGGGCCGCCCAGATCACGCTGGCCGACACGCGCGGGTCGTCGGTATGCATCACGCCCTGCTCAACGCCGTCAGCCAAGGCCGACGCCATGATGTCGAGGTTGCGCCGGGCGCGCCGGTACTTGTCCGCCGGGTAGCGCTCCATCCGCTCGGGGCGCAGGAGAAACATGATCTCGTAGTATTCCTGGTTCTCCAGCCCGAACTCGACGTAGCGCCGACAGAGGGCCCGCAGCCGCGCTCGAGGGGAGTCCGAATAGGCCGCTGCCACGGTCTTTAATTCATCGTACAACTGCTCCATCCCTTCGTCGATGAGGGCGTGAAACAGCGCATCCTTGTTCTCGAAGTAGAGATAGATGCTCGTCGCGCTGTACCCGATGGCGCGGGCGATCTTCCGCATCGAAAGGCTGGCGTACCCGTCCTGCACTAGCAGATGACGGGTCGTATCCAGGATTCGACGACGCAGATCAGTCTCGGACGACATAGGGCAAGGCCAGTGCGTGTGCTGTGATTAACGGCGTTAAGTAACAGCATGTTTCTGACCGAATCAAGCTGCCTTTCCGGTCTCGCCACTTTTTCGCACCAACCGCATCTTATCACTCGCCTACCGATCTGCCCACACAAAAAAGGCCGCCCCGGACGGGACGGCCTCGTCGTAGTGTACCTTATGGAGTACGGCGCCTGACGCAGGAACAGGGCCCCTCACGCCGCGCCGACTGCGATCAGTAGCTCTTCTTGAGCGTCACGTTGCCCACGCCCGCGCTGAGGCGCAACTCGGGCCCGCCGCCGTTGACCTGACCGCTGAAGGAGCGCTTGAGCCACTTGCCTTCGACCTCCAGCGGAAAGTCGGTCTCGCAGGTGCCCATCGAGGCGCTGCCGTCCACGTAGACGCTCACGTCCGCGGCCAGGCGCACCGTCACGTTGCCCGCTCCGGAGCGCAGGTGCGAGGCCTGCTCGGGCTGTCCGAGGATCTCGGCAGAGATGTTGCCCGCACCGGTCGTCGCCTTCACGGCGCCATAGACGCCGCCCAGGTTGATATTCCCGGCGCCGGTCTCCACGTGAACGCGATCCAGATCGCCCTCCACGTTGATGTTGCCCGCCCCGGAGGTGACCTCGACGATACCCAGCACGGACTTGACGTCGATGTTGCCCGCGCCGGTCCGTCCGTCTACCGTGCCCTGCACGTCTGCGATGGAGACGTTCCCCGCCCCACTGCTGAACTCGACGTTATACTCAGTGGGCACGCGAACGCGCACGCGGATCTTGAGCCGCTCGTGTCCGCGCCAGCGGCCCCAGAAGCTGTCATCTTTGTCGAACCGGGAGCGCAGGTGGACGTCGTCGCCTTCCTGGTCGAAGCTATATTCGTGGCGTTGCAGGATTTCTTCGGCTTCCTCGCGCGTGTCCGCCTTCGCGATGCGCTCGATGACGATCAGCACCCGGTCGTCCTGAATCGTTTCCACGTCGAGGTTGCCGCGGTCGAGGTCCAGGTGCAGGGTGCCGCCCGGGCGAACCGAATAGGCTTTCTTGACGACGTCTTTGACATCGAGGACGCCGGTCTTCGGGTCTTCACCGAGGGTATCGGCATGGGCCCGAGGTGCCGCGCTGGCGAACACCAGGGCGACGAGAACGGCGAGAGCGGGCATCCAGCGAAAGAGGCGGGTCATGGCGTCATGTCAGCATGTGAGGAGTGTGGGGCAGGATGGTGACGGTCCTACTCGCGCTACGTAAGCCGGGGACCAGGGTTTCACTTCCGCCCTATCCTGCTACTCGGGCTACCGGACGTGTTACGAAGTCTGCATTTTCCCTCCCACGCACGATCATTCTTCTGAGGCAGGGGTAGCACGTAGAAAGTCGCCCTGATTACTCACCTTCACACCCCTTACGCATGGCTATTCGATCCTCACACGCCGTCTGGGAAGGCAATCTGCCGGACGGCAACGGCACCATGACCATCGGCGACGACGTCTGGGAAGGCCCGTACTCCTTCCGCTCGCGCTTCAAAGACGGCGTCGGCACGAACCCGGAAGAGTTGATCGGCGCCGCGCATGCCGGATGCTACTCGATGGCGCTCTCGAACGTGCTGGCCGAGGCAGGCCACGCCCCCGAGCGCGTCGCGACGACGGCGAAGGTGCACCTCACCCCGGCGGACGGTGCCTTCGAGATCTCTAAGATCGAGCTGCACACCACGGCGCACGTCCCCGGCATCGACGAGGCGGCGTTCATGGAGCACGCGAACGCGGCGAAGGAAAACTGCCCGGTCTCCCAGTTGCTTCAGGCCGCCGAGATCACGCTGCAGGCGACCTTGAAGAGCTGACGCCGGACACAGACCAACCAGCCCCGGGGAGCCTGCTCGAACGAGGAGGCTCCCTTTCGTTTATCGGTTATTTAGCGTCGTCCGGCGCTACGACGCCACCGGCGCGGCCACGCGGTCCAGGTGGCGCTCCCACTGCTCGAAGTTCTCCTTCGCGTCCTGGATGTAGGGCGACCGGGCCACGATGCGGATGATGAGATCGTTGAGGGTGGCCAGCGGCGCGGGCAGCGGGCGCTTCACGTCCATGAAGAGCACCACCCGCTCGCCGCCGGTGTCGTTCCACACCTCGTGCTGATACGTGTCGTCGAAGAGCAGGCTCTCGCCCTCCTCCCAGTGCCGGATCTCGTCGTCCACGCGGATGCGGCAGGCTTCTTTTGGCTCCGGCACGCGGAGGCCAAGGTGGTAGCGCAGCACGCCTTTATACGGGCCGCGGTGGGCGGGGATGTGCTTGCCCGGCGCCAGGATGGAGAAGAACGCCGTCGTCATGCCCGGCACCTGCTCGATGAGGCGCGTCGTCTCGGGGCAGCGGGCGCAGTTGTGCTCCGCCTTGAAGCCGAAGCCATACAGGAAGTACGTCTTCCAGCGGTCGTCGGTGGTGAGGGCCGTCTGGTCCGTCGAGATGTCCTGGAAGTTGGGCAGCGCCTCACGGTGGCGCAGCACGTCCTCCAGCTCCTCCCGGATCACCTGCCAGTTGGCCTCCAGATGCCGGGTCCACTCGAACGTGCGAGGATCATGGACGGGCCGGTCGCCGACGAGCGAGAAGCGCCCGATCAGCCATTCCAGCACCCACAACGCCCGGAAACCCCAGTACTTGATGAACCGTCGCTTGAGGTCCTGAAACGCGGTGGCGTCCTCCATGGCGAACCTCCATCGTGGGGGAATAGGATGCGCACGCATGTAAGGTATTTAAGACGGATGACTCATGCAGCCTATTCCCCCGGTGCCGCGTTGCGAAACTGATAACTTCCGGCCCTGTGCCGTTCGCAGCCGGGTTCAGTCGATGTCGTCGGTATCGGGCTCCCCGTCGAAGTCGAGCGAGGCCGAGTTGATGCAGTAGCGCAGACCGGTCGGCTGTGGGCCGTCTTCGAAGACGTGTCCCAGGTGGGCGCCGCAGACGGCACAGTGCACTTCCGTCCGCACCATGCCCAGA
>JAAAOL010000144.1 GCA_009908885.1 Bacteroidota bacterium
ACGGAGAGTTGCAGCAGGTCGTCCTCGTCCACCACCTTGACGAGCGCCTTCTCGCCCGAATGCAGGCGAAAGAGGGTGTCGACCAGCTCGCGGCTGATGGGGACGAGGTCGCCGATCTGCTTGAGGCGCGGCACGCGCAGCAGCCGCTTCGCCGCCGTGTTGATCAGTTCCACCTCGCCGTCCTGCCGGAACGAGATGAGCCCGATGCCGACGTGCTGCATCACGGTTTCGAGGTAGCGGTAGCTCTCCTCCTTCTCGGCCCGCGCCTCGCGGAAGTCGTCCATCACCTCGCGGAACGCCTCCGCCAGTTCCTCGAACGACGCCCCACGTCCCCGCGCCGTAAAGCTCTGCGAGAAGTCGGAATACTGGATCGACTGCAGTAGACGACTCAGGTCGTGGTTCGTCTGCTCCACGTAGCGAATGAGCGCGACGACCTGATAGACCGCCAGCACCCCGACGAGTCCCGCCGCCACGTACGAGGTCGTCAACGCGGCCAGCAACACCGCGCCCAGCAGCGTCGCCCCGAGGAGCCCGACGCGCAGCAGGACCTGTGTGCGGAAATGGCGATACATGCTGGGAAAGGGAGAGTGGGAGAGTGTGGGAAAGGGGAAGTTAGGAGCGGTAGTCCTCGGCTGGTTCGCTGACACGGCCCGTGGTGCCGCACCACTTTTCGGGCGCCCGCATCATGTTGACCAGCCCGCCGCAGATTATGTCATACGCCTGATCCAGTGCGTCGAACGCGTCGTCAGCCAGATAGCCACACTGTTGGGCATACCGCAACCAGACCCGTGTCTCGGCGGCTTCCGCGTCCGCGTCGGAGAGCTTGCTCACGAAATGCCTCGGATACCGCCGCTTGCGCCACGCCTCCGCGATGTTGGCACTGACGGATCGGGACGAGCGGCGGACCTGGTCGGTCAGAGCATACCGCTCCTCCATCGGCCACGACTTCGATGCCTCGAAAATCTCCATCGACGCCCGAAACGCCTGCCGAAACACGCGCAGTTGTTCAAACCGATCAATAGCCATCACTCACCAAGATTGCTTCATTTTCGCTTCTCTATGTCTCCCTCTCCCCCTCTCTCCCTTTCCCAACCTCACAGCCCGTACTTCTCCAGGCGGCGGTAGAGGGAGGCGCGGGTGAGGCCGAGTTCGTCAGCGGTCTGGCTGATGTTGCCTTCGTGCTTGTCGAGGGCCTTGCGGATGACCATCTTCTCGACGGCCTCCAGGTTGTAGCTGTCGAAGACGAGGCCGTCCTGCTCGTCGGGCGTGGTGTGCTGCCCGGCGAAGAAGAAGTCTTCCGGCTGCAGGATGGACGACTCGGTCATGATGATGGCCCGCTCGATCATGTGCTGCAGCTCGCGCACGTTGCCGGGCCAGTGGTACTTCTGCAGCTTCTTGAGCGCGGCGGGGCTGATGCCCTTGACTTCCTTCTGGTACTTCTTGGCGTACTGGGCGAGGAAGTGATCCGCCAGCAGCGGGACGTCCTCGACGCGGTCGCGCAATGGCGGCAGGTGGATTTCGACGGTGTTGATGCGGTACAGCAGGTCCTGCCGGAACGTGTTCTCGCGCACCATCTCGTAGACCGGCTGGTTGGTCGCGCAGATGAGGCGCACGTCGATGGGGATGTGCTTGTTAGAGCCCACGCGCGTGATCTCGCGGCGCTGGAGGGCCGTCAGCAGCTTGGCCTGCAGGGGCATCGACAGGTTGCCGATCTCGTCCAGGAAGAGCGTCCCGCCCGAGGCCACCTCGAAGCGCCCGGCGCGGTCTTCCTTGGCGTCGGTGAAGGCGCCCTTCGTGTGGCCGAAGAGTTCGCTCTCGAAGAGCGTCTCCGTCAGCGCGGCCATGTCGACGGCGACGAACACCTCGTCGGCGCGCTTGGAGGCCCGGTGCAGCGCCCGCGCCACCAGCTCTTTGCCCGTCCCGTTCTCGCCCAGGATGAGCACGCTCGCGTCGGTCGCCGCCACCTTGTCGATCGTCTCGAAGACGCGCTGCATGGACGGCGCCGCCCCGCCCACGAACTCGCCGTAGCGATGGTCCAGGTCCTCGCTCAGTTGTCGCTCACGCGAGCGCAGGCGGGCCGCCTCCCGCCGCGAGGCCCGCAGCCGCGCCGCCGAGGCCAGCGTGGCGATCAGCTTCTCGTTCTGCCACGGCTTCAGTACGAAGTCGGTGGCACCTTCTTTGATGGCCTGCACCGCCGTCTCCACGTCGCCGTACGCGGTGATGAGCACGACGACGGCCGAGGGGTCGAGGTCCAGGATCTTGTCGAGCCAGATGAAGCCTTCGCGCCCGCTCGTCACGTCCTGCGTGAAGTTCATGTCGAGCAGGATGACGTCGTACTCCTCGTTCTTGAGCAGCGTCGGGATCTGCTCGGGGTTTTTCTCGGTGTGGACGGCCCGGGCGTGCTTCTTCAAGAGCAGCCGCAGGGCGTGCAGCACGTCTTCATCGTCGTCGACGACCAGGATTTTATCGAAGGAGGGATCGGGCATGGGGTAGCGGATACGTTCCGTGAAGTGCTCGGCGAGCGGTTGGGCGCGTGCTTGTGCTAAGCCGTGAACCAAACTCTGTACCTTCCTGACCGAACGGGCAACACAGGCGATGTGCGGCGCTCGGGTGTTCGCCAGCGTACACCCCCTGTACTGCCAGCGAACAGGTCTGGTTGCGTACGCATCCTGAAACCCCGCTTCACCTCCCACAAACACGGCTGGCACGCGCCTTGTAACACACATCACCGCACACGGGTGCTCCCTGCGAGCCGCCTCACTGCCAACCCCCCATCACCTGCATTCCATGTCTGATTCCAACATAGATTCTTCGTCCAAGCTCACCACGCCGCTGTCGACCTCGGGCAACAACGGCAACGGCAAGGGCTCCTCCGGCAGCGGGGAGGGCGTGGACCGCCGCATCGAGACGAGCTGGTGGACGCGCAAGCGCATCGCCATGATCGTCGGCGGCGTCGCGTTCGTCGCCCTCATCGCCTGGGGCCTGTCGATGACGACGGGCGGCCAGCGCCTCAACGTCGAGCAGGAGAAGCTCACCATCTCGACCGTCGAGCGCGGGCCGTTCCAGGAATACATCCCGCAGACGGGCAACGTGCTGCCGCGCACTACGGTCTACCTGGACGCCCCGGAAGGCGGCCGCATCGAAGAGGTCTTCGCCGTGGAGGGCTCGCGCGTGGAGGAAGGCGAGCCGCTGCTGCGCCTCTCGAACAATGACCTGCAGCTCCGCCTCCTGAGCGCCGACGCCCAGCGCATCGAGCAGGTCAACCGCCTGCAGGACATGCGCTTTCGGATGGAGCAGAACGCCCTCAGCCTGCGCCAGCAACTCGCCGAGATGAACTATAACATCACACGGCTGGAGCGCGAGCACGCCCGGAACGAAGAGCTCTACGAGAAGCAACTCATCTCCGACCAGGAGTACCAGCAGACGGCCGACGAACTGGCCTTCTACCGCCGCAACAAGGACCTCACGCTGGAGGGCTACCGGCAGGACTCGCTCCGCATGGCGACGCAGCTGGACCAGATGGAGGCTTCCGTACAGCGCATGGAGAGCAACTACGAGGTGCTCCAGCAGATTCTGGATAACCTTGTGGTCCGTGCGCCCGTATCCGGGCACCTGACGGCCTTCGACGCCGAGATCGGGCAGATCCGCTCCTCCGGCAGTCGCTTCGGCCAGATCGACGTGCTGGACGGCTACAAGGTGCGCGCCGCCATCGACGAGTTTTACATCGCCCGCGTGGCGCGCGGCCAGACGGCCACCACGCAGCCCATCGGCGGTCAGGAATACCGGCTGGAGGTGACGCGCGTCTACCCCGAGGTGCGCGACGGGCGCTTCGAGGCGGACCTGGAGTTCGTGGACGCGGTGCCCGACGGCATCCGGCGCGGCCAGACGATTCGCTTCCGCCTCGAACTGGGCGACCCGGCCGAGGCGCTGCTGCTCCCGCAGGGCGGCTTCTACCAGACGACCGGCGGCAACTGGGTCTACGTGCTCACGCCCGACGGCGACGAAGCCGTGCGCCGCTCGATCCGCATCGGCCGTCAGAACCCGCAGTACTTCGAAGTCCTCAGCGGCCTGCAACCCGGCGACCGCGTCGTGACCTCCAGCTATGACACCTTCGGCGACGCCGACCGGCTCGTGTTGAAATAGGTTGCGGGTTTAGGGTTACGCGTTGCGAGTTGATGATTCCGCATCGCGCGCCCAAACCCGAAACGCTAAACCCGAAACCCGAAACCCATTCCCGAACCATGATCAAGACCGCCAACCTGAAGAAGACCTATCGCACCGACGAGGTCGAGACGACGGCGCTCAACAACGTCAACCTCGAAATCAAGTCGGGCGAGTTCATCTCCATTATGGGCCCGAGCGGCTGCGGCAAGTCGACGCTGCTCAACATCCTCGGGCTGCTCGACACGCCGACCGACGGCCAGTACACCTTCCTGGATGAGGAGGTGGCCGGAATGAACGAGCGGCAACGCGCAAAACTCCGGAAGGGCAACATCGGGTTCGTCTTTCAGAGCTTCAACCTGATCGACGAGCTGACGGTGTGGGAGAACGTGGAGCTGCCGCTGCTCTACCTGGACGTGCCCTCCAAGGAGCGCGACGAGCGCGTGGAGGCCGCCCTGGACCGCGTGCAGATCATGCACCGCAAGACCCACTTTCCCCAGCAGCTCTCCGGCGGGCAGCAGCAGCGCGTGGCGGTGGCGCGCGCCGTCGTCGCCAACCCGCGCCTCATTCTGGCCGACGAGCCCACGGGCAACCTGGACTCGACCCACGGCGAGGAGATCATGAAGCTGCTCACCGAACTGAACGAGGCCGGGACGACCATCGCCATGGTGACCCACTCGCCCGCCGACGCCGAGTACAGCCACCGCATCGTCCACCTGTTCGACGGCCACATCGTCACTGAGAATTTCATGGCCCGCAAGTACGCCCACACGCCGGAGGTGCAGTAAACAATGGTGCAATGAACAGTGAGCAATGACGAATCCGACGGACAACGTCGTCCAGCGCAACTCCTACGCGTTTGCCGTACGCATCGTGCGGATGTACCAGCATCTCGCAAAGGAGAAGCGTGAGTTCGTGCTCTCCAAGCAAGTCCTGCGCAGTGGCACCTCGGTAGGCGCCAATGTTGAGGAAGCCCTGGGTGGGATCTCAAAGAAAGACTTCGCCGCAAAGATGAACATCGCCTACAAAGAGGCTCGCGAGACAAGCTACTGGCTTCGCCTCCTGCATGATACTCGCTACCTCGACGAGGTCTCATTCCAGTCGATGCACGACGACTGCGAAGAACTCCTGCGCCTGCTCTACACCATCGTCCAGTCCGCCCGCTCGGAATGAGGTGTGATACCCATTGCCCATTCCTCATGCCTAATTCCCCATTATGCTCCGCAACTACCTCACCATCGCCCTGCGCCACCTGCGTCGCCATCCGGGCTACGCGGCGATCAACGTCGTCGGCCTCGCCGTCGGCATGGCGTGCTGCCTGCTGATCCTGCTCTTCGTGCGCGACGAGCTGAGCTACGACCGCTTTCACGACAACGCCGAGCGCGTCTACCGCATCGTGAGCGACTGGGGCGACTTCAGCGTGCCCGCCACGAGCTGGCCCGTCGTCTCGCGCCTGGAGGACGACTTTCCACAGATTGAGGCGCATGCGCGGCTGCTGCAGACGGACGGGCTGGTGCGATATGGCGACGAGAGCTTCGTCGAGGAGCACCTGTTCGCCGCCAACCCCGCAGTGTTCGACGTCTTCTCCTTCCCGCTGCGCCAGGGCGATCCGGCCACAGCCCTCAGCCGCCCCTTCACGACCGTCATCACCCCGGAGATCGCCGAGAAGTACTTCGGCGACGCGGACCCGATGGGCCAGACGCTGCGGGTGGATAACCAGTACGACCTGGAGGTGACGGGCGTGCTCGAACCGATTCCCGCGGCCTCGCACGTCCATCCCGACTTCTTCCTTTCGTGGTCCACGCTGGATGCCGCGCTCGACTACAGCGAAGCCATGGCAGACAACTGGGGCGCGAATGGCATCTACACGTACCTCCTGCTGCCTGAGAACGCAGACCCGACGACGCTCGAAGCGCAGTTTCCCGACTTCGTGGATCGTCATGCCGGGAGCGACTGGAACGGCGCCACGCTCCTGCTCCAGCCGCTGACCGACATCCACCTGCACTCGCATCACAACAGCGAGATCGAGCCGAACGGCAACATCGCGTACGTCTACGTCTTCTCCATCATCGCGGCGTTCGTCCTGCTGATCGCCGGGATCAACTTCGTCAACCTGTCGACGGCGCGCTCGGCGGAGCGGGCCAAAGAGGTGGGCGTGCGCAAGTCGATGGGGGCGCAGCGCGGACAACTGGTGCGGCAGTTCCTGGCCGAGTCGGTCGTGCTGGCGGTACTGGCGCTCGTCCTGGCCGTCGCGCTCGTGGCCCTCGCCCTGCCTGCTTTCCGGGCCCTCTCCGGCAAGGCGCTCGACGTCGGCGTGCTGACGGACGGCTTCACCCTGGCCGCCTTCGCCGCGACGACGCTGGTGGTCGGCGTGCTGGCCGGAGCGTTCCCGGCGTTCGTGCTGTCCCGCTTCCAGCCGGTGCGCGTGCTGCGCGGGCGGCTCCGGCAAGGGCGCGGAGGCGGATGGCTGCGCAAAGGACTCGTCACCTTCCAGTTCGCCGTCTCCGTCGTCCTCATCGTCGGCACGGCCGTCGTCTACACCCAGCTCGACTACCTGCGCTCGGCCCGCCTCGGGTTCGACCAGGAGCGGGTCGTCATGGTGCCGATGCAGGGGGGCGACGACGTGCACCTGCCCCGCTACGACGCCTTCCGCCAGGCCCTCGCCCAGCAGCCCGGCGTGGAGGCGGTGTCGGCGTCGTCGGAAGGACTGCCCAGCGAACTGCTCAACGGGACGGGCATCGCCTTCGCCGACGCGGGCGTGCCGGACGATTCTCTGCAAGGGCTCCGCCTCGTGGCGGTGAGTCACGACTTCTTCGACGCGCTGGGCGCCGAGATGGTGGCCGGGCGCGGGTTCTCACGGGAGTTGCCCACCGACTCGGGCGCTTTCGTCGTCAACGAGGCCGCGCTAGACCTGCTGGCGCAGGACCTGCCGCAGCCGCTCAGGGCGCCCGCCGACGCGCTCGGCAAGCAGCTACGCGGCTGGAGCGAGTGGCCACCCCGGGGGCCGCTGATCGGCGTGGCGGACAACTTCAACATGGCCACGCTGCACGAGTCCGTCGAGCCCATCCTGTTCATGCTGCAGCCCGACTGGTTCTCGCACTACGTGGTGCGCGTGCAGCCCGGCGACCTCGACGCGACGCTGGGGGCGCTCCGATCCACCTGGGCCCAGTTCTACCCGGACTGGCCGTTCGATTATCGCTTCGTGGATCAGGCCTTCGACGCCCAGTACCGGGCCGAGGAGCGCCTCGGGCAGATCTTCGGCATCTTCGCGGGCCTCGCCATCCTGATCGCCTGCCTGGGCCTGTTCGGCCTTGCCGCCTTTACGGCCCAGCAGCGGACCAAGGAGATCGGCGTGCGCAAGGTGTTGGGCGCCTCGGTCACGCAGATCGTGGCGCTGCTCTCGAAGGAGTTCGTCGCCCTCGTGGGCCTCGCCTTCGTGATCGCCGCGCCGGTGGCCTACCTCGCCATGGACCGCTGGCTGAGCGACTTCGCCTACCGCACGGATCTGTCCGCCTTCCTCTTCCTGGGGGCCGGCGGCATCGCCCTCGCCATCGCCGTGCTGACCGTGAGCTACCACGCCCTCCGCGCCGCGCTCGCGGACCCGGTGCAGAGCCTGCGCTACGAGTGATACCGACTTGTCCTGGCAATGTCGCGCTGATCAGCTCACCGCCCGGCGCGGAATGCGAGGTCGCCCTCAGACCGCGAAACGACGCATCGATGCATCGAGGACTGGAAGCGCGTCGTGTCCTGAGGTCATCGCCTCGTCGATTCCGTGGCGCGAGCTCCGGATCTTCACGACATCATAAAACCCATTCCATGTAACCTCTTTCCCTCTACATACACCTCGTCATGTTTAGCAACTACCTGACCATCGCCTTTCGGCGGCTCCGTCGTCGCCTCGGATACACCCTCATCAACGTCGTGGGCCTCGCCCTGGGGATGGCCGTGTGCCTGCTCATCGGCCTGTACGTGCAGGACGAGTTGCGCTTCGATCGCTTCCACGACGACGCCGACCGGATCCTGGTGCTGGGTCAGGACGGCACGCAGCGCCGCAGCATGGCGACGCCCTACCCGCTGGCCGCGACGCTGGAAGCCCGGGTGCCCGGCGTCGAACGCGCCGTGCGGACGGACTGGGGCTCTCCCCTGCCGGTGCGGCGCCCGGACACGCAGCACCGCAGCGAGCGTCGCGTCCTGCTGGCTGACGACGGCTTCTTCGAGGTGTTCGACTTTCCGCTGCGGCGCGGCGAGGCGACGGCGCTCGGCACCCCCGACGGCGCCGTAATCACCGCGTCGATGGCCGAAGACTACTTCGGCGAGGACGATCCACTCGGGCAGACGCTTACGTTCGAGCGCTTCGGCGAGGCCTACTCCGTCACGGTGCGCGGCGTGGTGGAGGACGCACCCCGCACCTCGACGATCCAGTTCGACCTCGTCGCCCCCATCACACTCATCGCGGAGCAGTACCGGCAGCCCGACTCGTGGGGCGCGAGCATGTACCGCACCTACGCGAAGGCGACGCACGTGCCGGACATGGACCGCTTCCAGACGCAACTGGTCGACGCGCTAACACCGGTAGCCGGCGAGGAGCGAGCGGCGCGCTACCTGGCGCTTCCGCTCCCGCAGCTGTACCTCTCGGACCTCTACAGCACGGACGGCTTCCGGGGCCAGACGCGCTACCTGTACATCTTCGGCGCGGTGGCGCTGTTCATCTTGCTGATCGCCTGCATCAACTACGTCAACCTGGCGACGGCCCATGCGGCGGAGCGCGCCAAAGAGGTGGGCGTGCGGAAGACGATGGGCGCCGGGCGGGGACAGCTCACGCGGCAGTTCCTGGGTGAGGCGCTGCTGCTGTGCGGGGCGGCGCTCGTCGTGGCCGGGGCGCTGACGGCCCTCGCGCTGCCCGCCTTCAACCACCTCTTCGGCAAGGCGCTGGCGCTCACCCTGGCCGACCACGGGCCCCTGCTGCTCGGGCTGGTCGGCGTGCTGCTGGCCGCCGGGCTCACCGCGGGCCTCTACCCGGCGTTCGTCCTCACGCGCTTCGAGCCCGCCCGGGTGCTGCGCGGAGCCGGACAGACGACGACGGCGAGCGGCGGCTGGCTGCGGCGCGGGCTCGTGGTAACCCAGTTTGCCATCTCTGCGGCCCTCATCGTGGCCACAGCCATCATCTACCAGCAGCTGCATTACGTCCAGACCAAACACCTCGGCTTCGACGGCGACCAGGTCGTCCTGCTGGAGCCGTCCGCCCCGGCAGCCCAGCAGCGCATCGACCTGATCGCGCAGGAGGCGCGCAACCACGCGGGCGTACTCCAGGCCGCCGTCGCCGAAGCCGTGCCCGGACGCTTTCGCATCCAACTGGCCGTGCCCGCGGAGGAGCTTCACCCCGACGTCGCTACCGAAGAGGACGCCTTCGTCTTTACGCCCGCCCAGGTCGACTCCAACTTCGCCTCGACGCTGGGGCTGGAGATCGCGGCGGGCACGGACTTTTCGGACCGGTCGGTCGCCGAGGCGCAGGGCGGGGTCCTCCTCAACGAGACCGCCGCCGAGGCGCTGGGGTGGACGCCGGGCGACGCGGTGGGCCGCTCGCTCGACCTCGGCGGCGAGACGCCCCTGCCCATCGTGGGCGTGGTGGAAGACTTCCACACCACCTCGCTGCACAGCCCGATCCGTCCCGTCGTGATGATGCTGTCCTCGCCGAACTACCCGTCGAACATGAGCTACTCGTTGCCGAAGCTCGTCGCGGCCAAGCTGAACGCCGACGACATCCGGGGCGCGATGGACCACCTGGAGCAGGTGCTCGCGACGCACGCGCCGGATGCGCCCTTCGAATACACGTTTCTGGACGACGAATTCGACGCGATGTACCGCTCCGAGCGGCAGCTCAGCACCATCTTCACCGCGTTCGCGGGCCTGGCTATCCTGATCGCCTGCCTGGGCCTGTTCGGCCTGGCCGCGTTCGTAGCGCAGAAGCGGACGAAAGAAATCGGCATCCGCAAGGTGCTGGGCGCGTCCGTCGCGCAGATCGTCGGGCTGCTCTCGCGCGAGTTCGCCGTGCTGGTGGTCGCCGCACTCGGCCTCGGCCTGCCCGTCGCCTACCTGCTGATGAACCGCTGGCTGGACAACTTCGCCTACCGCATCGACATCGGCCCCGGCGTGCTTGCGCTGACGGGCGTGCTGGCGCTGCTCATCGCGGGCATCGCCGTCAGCTACCATGCCCTCCGCGCCGCCCTCGTCGACCCCGCCGAGAGCCTGCGGTACGAGTAATGAACG
>JAAAOL010000063.1 GCA_009908885.1 Bacteroidota bacterium
CAGTTCTGGCGACCTTCTGATCGGTCTCGGTACACGCTTCTGGCGGGATCGACCCACCTCCAGCTACACCGATGCGGGACGTATTCCCCTCCTCGCTCCGCACGTCCAGACTTCCATACCCTCCTCCCGCCAAACCGCCTACGCCTGAATCCTGTTTCACGGACGCGTCGTGCGACGCTGGACCGGGACTGGCAAGAGATCGCCTCGCCCCTGCCCACCACGCTCACCCGCACGTCGACGCAGGAGCCGGGACTACTCCATCGCGCTGATCTGACTCAACGCATGCGTCTGATCCTGAAACTCATCCGGCAGCGCGGGGAGGCCGGCATTCCGCAGAAGCTGGTTCGTCTCACTCACCAGAAAGTGGACGCTGTGGGCCGGGGTGGTGACGTCGACGTGGCCGCTGAGGACGACGAGGTGCCCCCGGCGGACGGCGTTGTGCAGCAGGCTGTATTCGGAATCGGCGGCGAGGAGTTTGCCCACTTCGACACGCCGTGTCGTCGCCGTGTGGGGCTCCACCACTTCCGGATCGGCCGAGTAGGTCTCGACGCGGGAGCAGCCGCACATCCCGTTATGGGTAAGCCAGAAGAGGACGTTGAACGCCTCCTGCCCCTTCAGGCGCAGCATGTAGTCGATGGACCGCGCGGAGTCGGTGTAGCGTGGCCCGGCGTTTTCCACGTTATAGCAACCGTCGAAGGCAGGGCCGTACCGGTAATCCATACAGAGAACGGTGCAGGTGTCCTGCCGCTCGGCATGGCTGACCGTGCCGTTCAGCCAGTGCCGCAGGATGTCGAGGGGTTCGGGATGGTAAGGGGTGTCCATCGGTTCGGGGGTCTGTTCAACCAATATGCCGGACAGTCACATCGCGGCGCCTGTCCGCACTAGTGGAGCTGTCGCACGGCATACTACATAATCTAGCCGTCGAATTCAGGGCCCCACATCGAAGACCGAGGCTACGGCTTAAACCGTTTTGGCCTGGCGACGTCCGCAACGCTGTGAATGTGATGCGTACTGCGTGATGCGTGATCATGCGCTGATGGAGCGACGGCCCGTGCCCACCACGGACCACGACGTGCGACACCAGAATCCGGACATCAACACGCTGAATCCGTAGGAACGGGCAGTTGATCGCCCTTTCGCTCATCGTACGGTAATCTGCACTTCCGACGACCGCCCTTCATCGTCCATGCAGAGGAGCGTGTGTTCGCCCCGCTCGGGCGTGAAGAACACCCGCTCGCCCGGATTGCCCTGGTACAGCATCTCTCCGTCGACGAACCAGTAGATCTCGTCCGTTTCGTTGGAGACGGAGGCTTCCAGCAGAATGCGTTGATACTCGGCAGGAACTCCACTGCGCAGACGATAGCTCGTCCCTGGCTGCGGCGAGCGGATGACCGGCGGATCTCCCTCGGCCACGCGTCGGCAGGACGGCAGGTGTTGGGGAATAGCATCGACGGGATAGCCGGTGCGCTCCAGCCACGTCGCCACGCCGGACGGCCAGCGCGTGACGACCTGCGGCTCATGCGACCGCCCCTGGCGGCAGTGTGAGCACAGGCGATGCCCGGTGTCGTCATCCACCCAGATCGTCTGATGCAGATCACACGGCTGAGCCGGGGTGCGTCCGGGAAGATACAGTTCGCTCCGGGTGGACGGGCACCGCCGCGTCGCGGGCTGCCCGCTCACGGTACACACCCGCCGCGTCGCGACCGCCGCGGGCTGGATGAACCATCGCGCCGACACGTCGCGCTCCAGGCGCTGCATCAGCTGGAACAGCAGCGGCGCCGCCACCTCGGCCCCCACGAGCGCCGACGCCCCCGCCGCGTCCATGTTGCCGACCCAAACGCCGACGGTGTAGCGCGGCGTAACGCCGATGCTCCAGGCGTCGCGGTGGCCATAGGACGTCCCCGTCTTCCAGGCCACGGTCGGCTGGTCGCGGGACCATTCCCACACGGCGGGCAAGTCCGGACGGCGGAGGTCACTCAGCATCTCCGTCACGATGTAGCTTGCCCCGTCGGAGAGCAAGCGGATCGGTTGCCCCTCGGGATCGTCCGCCAGCAGGCGATAGGGCCGGTAGGTCCCCCCGTTGGCGAGTGTGGCGTAGAGCGTGGTCAGGTCGAGCAACGTGACCTCGCCGCCCCCCAGGATAAGGGACAGCCCATAGTGATGAGCAGGCTCGTTCAACGTCCGGAGGCCGCCGCGCCGGAAGAAGTGGTACATGGCGTCCGGGCCGAGGTCCGCCGACAGGTTCACGGCGGGCACGTTGAGCGAGCGGGCCAGCGCCTCGCGGACCGGCACCACGCCGCTGTACGTCCGATCGTAGTTTTCCGGCGCGTACCCGTTGTAGTCTACCGGGATGTCTTGAAGCAGCGTGTGGGAGCCGACGAGGCCTTGGTCGAGCGCCTTCGCATAGACGAAGGGCTTGAGCGCCGATCCGGGTGACCGGGGCGCGAGCGCGCCGTTCACCTGCCCCTCATTCCGCATGTCGAAGAAGTCCGCCGAGCCGACCAGGGCCCGCACGGCCATCGTCGCGTTCTCGATGACGACGACCGCGCCGTTGGTGATGCCCTGGCTGCGCCAGCCCTGGACGTGGGCGGCGAGCATCCGGGCCGCCATCCGCTGGAGCCGGGCATCGACGGTGGTCTCCAGCCGGTCGGCGTGGGCGTAGCGGGCGGCGAGGTGGTCGGCCAGGTGGGGCGCGTCGAACGGGAGCGCGTAGCGGCGCTGCGGCAGCGGCTCGGCCCGGGCCTGACGCCGATCCTCCCCCGTGATGACGCCGCGCTCGTGCAGCAGCCGGAGCACCTTGTCGCGGGCCGCGCGCGCCGCCGTGACGTGCTCGTCGGGGCGATTGGCGTTCGGGTCGTTCGGAATCGCCGCCAGCAGCGCCGCCTCCCCCAGACTCAGACTCGCCGCTGGCTTGTCGAAGTACAGCCGCGCCGCTGCCTCCACCCCGACGAGGTTGCCGCCGTAGGGGGCAAGGTTGAAATAGTGCTCCAGGATCTCTGCCTTGGAATAGCGCCATTCGAGTTGGAGCGCACGAAACGCCTCGATCACCTTGTTCGGCACGGTCCGCGCTTTCGGCTCCATCATCCGGGCCACCTGCATCGTGATGGTCGACCCGCCCTGCACCACGCGCCCCGCCCGCACGTTCGCCACGACGGCGCGCCCGATGGCGATGGGATCGATACCGGGATGGTGATAGAACCGCTGATCCTCGTAGCCGACGACCGCCTGCTTCATCACCGGCGCGATGGCGTCCTCCTCGACGCGCAGCCGCCACATCTCATCGTCCGCAAGAAATGCGCGCAGCAACGTCCCGTCCTCTGCCTGCACGACGGTGGACGACGACGGATGCAACTGATCCACCGGGAGCGGAAAGAGCACGCTCAGCCCACCGAACAGCAACAGGGGCAGCACCGCCACGGCGAGGACGACCCCGGTGGCACGCTGGACGCGCTTGCTGGCGATGAACCCCAAGTGCAACTGGCGCGACATGGTCACGGCCCGATCTGCTACCGACTTCCGAACAGCTCGTCTGCCCCGACTGGCTGCACCACCACGCGCCCGCTGCTGGCCACCGAGGCTTTCTCCGGCGCGTACATGGCCTCCGCTCGTACCGGCGGCAGCCTGAACGTCCCCGCCGTCACGGCCCGCACGCCGTAGTAGAACCGGTGGCGCGTCCCACCGTCCAGCCGCCCATACAGAAAGAGGCGGTCGTCGCGGATGTCCACGTAGTCGGGCGAGTACACGTCATCAGCGATCCAGTCGATGCCCTTGCGGGACTGCAGGCGCGGGTTTTCGATCTCGAAGCCTGCCGGGAGCAGATCCGCCACGGCCACGTTGTCGAGCGTCTCGGGCGAAGTCATCGTCAGCTCGACGATCACCAGGTCGCCCTGCTCGAACGTGCTGAGATCGGTGATCGGACTGCCCCGCTCGGAGAGGTAGCGCCGCCGCACCAGGAGGTCCCGGTCGTACTCGTCTACGTCCAGCCCGCTGGGCAGTCCTTCGACGCGCCAGTAGTAGTAGGCCGTCCCGCTGCCCTCCGTGCGGAGCGTCACGGTCTGCCCCGCCCACGCCGCCTGGCCGTCGATCTGCTGTGTCGTCTCGTCGAACGTGGCGACCGGCGTGCCGTCCACCAGCACTTCGCCCGTGAAATCAGCCGTCTCCTGCGTCGCAGCGAGTTTGCCGAGCGCGAGGAAGGCGAACGCATTCTCCTGCGTCGTGGCCCAGCGCCCTCGGTCGGCGGCCTGCGTCAGCGCTTGCACGAGGCGCGGCACCTGCGGGCTTGCCGGATCGAGGTCGGCCAGGATGTTCAGCATGATGGCCTGGGAGCGGACGGGCGAGTTGAAGTTCTCCCCCGTCTCGCGCTCCGCGATGGTGACGGGCGGCATGGCGGCCTGCGGCAGCAAGTCGCGCGCCGTGGCGTCATCGCCGATGAGCCCGTACGCCCCGCCCAACAGGTAGCGGGCATAGGTGGGCATCTGGCTGCTGGCCATCGTGCGCAGGTAGTTCATCGTGCTGCGATCCGGCGCGCCCGCCAGCGCCAGGACGTAGGTGGCGTAGGCCGACTGCTCCAGCGTCCGCCGCTCGCTGCTGCGATGCCCCCGGGCGATCTCACCGACGGCATCGAGCATCCGGTCGTGGACGTGCTCCGTGACCACGTAGCCGTCGCGCCGCGCCTCCACGAGGAAGTGGGCGGCGTAGACGGTGCTCCACGTGTTGCTGTATTGACCGCCGGGCCAGTAGGCGAAGGCACCCGAGGGCAACTGCATCCGCTCCAGCTTGGCGATGCCTTCTTCGATGAAGTAGTCCGCCCCGTTCGCCTCGAACTGCTCGGGGTCGGCCTCGCGGGCGAGGTCGTAGTAGGCCAGCAGCGGGAAGAGGCGCGAGGTGGTCTGCTCCAGACAGCCGTGCGGATACCGGAGCAGGTACTTGAGGCTGCCCGTAAAGCGCATGTTGGGCAGCGCGGAGGTCGTCAGGCTAACACGCCGCGTGTCGGGTAAAAATGCGCCGGGGAGCGTGAACTGGGCCGTCCCCCCGGACTGCACGGAGCCGCTTCCGGCCTCGGCGGTGTACGGCACCGGAGGACGCACCGGCACCTCGATCTCGTCGCGCGTGCGCTGCCCCTGACCTTCCGCGATGAGCCTGAACGTCGCGGCCCCCATCGCCCGGTCGGCCTCGACGGTGAAGTAGACCTGGGCTTCGCGGTCGGCGGCGACCTGCACCTGCTGCTGGGCCGGACCGTCGACCGTGACGGGGCCGTCGTGCTCCAGCCGCACGGTGAACGTGCCGGACGATCCCGTGCCGTTGTACAGGCTGACCGGCACCTGGAACCGGTCGCCGCTGCCGATAAAGCGCGGCAGGGTCGGCGTCATGACGATGGGATCGCGCACGATGGTCTCCGCGAGGCCCTGCCCGAACCGATCGCCCGCGTAGGCGACGGCCATCAGGCGGACCGTGCCATTGAACTGGGGAATGTCGAACGTCACCTGGGTGCGCCCGCGGCGGTCCGTCTCGACGGGGCCCGACCAGAAGGCGACCGGCTTGACGCGGCGGGCGGCCACCGGACTCACACGCCGCCGCCGCGCCGCCTCGACGTCGCCCGCCGGGGAGAGCAGCGACGACGCCACCTCAGGGAGAATCACGCCGTAGAGATCGTAGGTGTCGACGGAGAGCCGCTTCTTGCCGAAGAAGTAACTGTGCGGATCGGGCGCCTGAAAGTCAGTCAGCTGCGTGATACCCTCGTCGACCGCCGCCACCGTGACGTACGCCGGGCCCTGGCTATTCTCGACCTGCACGTCGATCGTCAGCGGCTGCCGGGGCTGCATCGTCTCTGGCGCGTCGAGCGTCACGTTCAGCCGGTTCGCGTCGCTGTTGACCCGGAGCGGGACGACCCCGAACGCCCGCACCGACTCGTCGCGCTCCAGCCCATCGGTCGACCGCACGAGATGCGCGGACAGGTACACGTTGGGCTTGTACGCGGCCTCCACGGGCACCTCGACGGTCGCCGTGTTTTCCTCCATCGTGACCACCTGCCGGTCGAGGACGGCCTCGCGCTCGACGGTCAGCAGCAGCTTGCCGGGAAACGGCGCGCGGACCAGCACCGTGGCCGTCTCGCCGGGGTCGTACTGCTCTTTATCCAGTTCCAGCTGCACCCGGTCGGGCGTGTCCATCGCCCAGGCGGCGTAGCCCCAGCCACTGCTGTAGAAAGCATGCACCGTCCGGGCGCCGGAGTCGAGGTCTTCCAGCACCAGCCGGTACTGCCCGTATTCCTCGGGCGTGATGCTGAACGCCTGCACACCGTCCGCCGAGGCGAGCATCTGGGTGCTTTCGACCACCTCCGTCCGCTCGGACTGGTAGCGGTACTGTCCATCCTCGCCGCGCCGCCAGATGCTGTTCCAGAAGACCGAGTACAGCGTGGCGCGCACGGACCGCCCCGCCACCGGTTCGCCCTCGGGCGAGAGCACCACCATGTCGAGTTGGAGCGGCTGTCCGGGCTCCGCATAGCCCTCCTGCCGCTGTCGCACGCCGACGTAGCTGTCGTACGGATGAACGACGGCCCCGGCATACTCGGTGACGCCCCGCCCGCCCGGCTCCAGGACCGTCGCTTCCACAACCGCCCGCAGCGACGACGGCGGCTCCATCTCGCGCGGAATCGTGTAGTTCATGCGCGCGCGTCCGTCATCGTCCAACCGCTGCTCGTCCAGCCCGGCCTGCACGGGCGTGAACGACCGCGTCGTGTCGCCGAAGGTAAAGGAGCGGTACGCGTCCGGCTGAAACGGATATTTCTCGATGCTGACGCTCGCCTGCACGGTGCGCCCGGCGGCAGGCGGCCCGAAGAGGGTGAGCCCTTCCACCGCGATCTGCATCGCGTCGCCCGGCGTGTAGCGCGGCTGATCCAGATCGACACGCACCTTCATGCGATCGGGAATAAATTCCTCGACGCTGAAGGTCGTGCGTCCCAGTTCGTCCTCGCCCACCTGCAGGACCGCCGAGTAGCGTCCCGTCAGGGCATAGTCCGGCACGTCCACCTCGAAGGCCGTCCCGCCTTCCTCGTTGAGGCGCGCTCGCTGCTCCGTTAGCAACGAGCCGTCCGGCCCCGTCACGCGGAGGCGCACTGGAAAGGGCTGCGGCACCTCCGCGTTCGGCCCGCGCACGATGGCCGCCACGTGGGCCGTCTCGCCGGGCCGGTAGACGCCGCGCTCGTCGTAGAGGAAGGCCTCGTAGCCATTCTGCAGGTACGGCAGCCCGCCCACGTCGAAGTCCGAGGTCGAGAGCTGGCGGCGCGTCAGTTCGAGGAACGAGAGGTCGTCGCCCAGCTCTGCCGTGACCACGTACGGCGTAAACGCATCGTCGAAGCGGGCGACGTTGCGGAGGATGGCGATGCCGCTCTCGTCCGTCTGCGCCGAGGCCAGCTCCTGGTTGTTCTGGCTGTAGAGCGTGAGCGCCGCGCCCTGGACGGGCTGCAGGCTGGCGAGCGACGTGACCCACACCCACAGGTCGTCGCCGGCTTCCTTCGCCACCATGCCGAGATCGGTGGCGATGACCCAGCGGGCCGCACTGCGCCAGCGGCGCTCCGTCTCGCGGGCGGTGACCTTGAAGATGCCCCGATCATGCTCCCGCAGATACTGCTGGAGGGCGACCGGCGTCACCACCTCCTCGTTCGGCTGCACCGGTACGGCCCGGTCCTCCTGGTAGATCTGCGTGCCGAGCGCTTCGAGGCCCGTATTCCAGTAGTAGTAGCTATCCGGATCTCCGAAGTTGTAGGCGTTGAGTGCATAGACCAGGTTGTTCGCATAGATCTTGTCGACCTGGAGCGACACCTTCTCCAGGTTGATCGTCGCCAGCCCCAGGTTGAGATGCCCGCTGCGGGTCAGGTAGAAGCCGTCTCCGACGAAGTCGAGCTGGGGCGGCAAGTCTTCGTCTCGAAAGCTGACCGCCGTCTTGAAGTCGCGCCCGAGCTGGGACCCATCGACGGCCATCAGGCCTTCCCGAACCGTGACCTGATACGTCTGCTCAGGCTGAAAGTCGCCGTGCAACCGAAGCGTGTTGTGCGAGCTGGTCGGCACCGCGTCGACCTGCGGCTCGATGGTGACGTACGAGGCCGCGTCTTCGGCCCGCACCGGGAGGTTGAAGCGCACCTTCAGGGTCTGCCGCTCGGCGGAGGTGCGCACCCCCGCCACCTGCTCCACCTTCAGGCTGTTCTGCCCCGGCAGCATGACGGGACGCGTGTAGGCGTCGGCCAGCCCGAGGGCGCCGCCGAGCGCCTGGATGCCGTCGTCCACCTGCACCTCGATCTGCCGCTCATCCTCGCCGCGCTCCACGCCCGTCGCCCGCAACTCGATCACCGGGCTCGGGCCCGTCGTCGTGACCTCATAGGGAATCACCTCGCCGTCGTCATAGCGGATGGTGACGTGGTTCTGGACCGCCTGCGGCGACACCTCGTAGTTGAACTCGATAGAGCCGACGAGCGTCGCCGTGCGGTTCGAGGTCGGATCGTACTCGAACGTCAGAAACGCACTGTTGACGGTCAGACGGGGCGTCTGGAAGCGCACCGTACGCTCGCCCGTCAGCGACCGTCCGTACGGGGCGACTGCCCGGTTCTGCACCTCGGCCTCGTATTCCGTCGACGGCGCGAGCATCACCTCGGGATAGAAGCGCAACTTATTGCGATCCACCCACTGGAATTGCCCGGGCAACGGGGGCTCAAACTCGACGGCGCGCCCTTCCAGCGGGCGGCTCACGAGGGAATCCGGCACCACGTCGTCGGAGAACACGAAGGTGAGGTTCGTCGTGCGGGGCACCTCCTCGCCGGGCGTCAGCTCCACGACTTCGACGCCGGGACCGGACGGCCCGCACCCGGCGACGAATAGCAGAAACAGGGCGAGCAGGCCCGCAAGCCCTCCGGTGTCGTACGAAAGACCTGGGAGGCGACGAGGTGACGGCTGGGCATTCATAGTGACGGGGATGGCTGGACCAGACAAGCGATCGACGAGCAGGACCCGCTGGGATATTCAGGGAGGCGAGGCGCGGTGACAGGGGGGCTGCGCTACCAATATACAGAGATGCGCCCGAAGTATAGATATTGTGTCCCGACAAAGAGGACCAGCGCAGTCCCATCACCATTTTTACATCGTCGCCTCGTCTTGTATGTTGCGAGGCGCGCCCCGCGCCCGTAGGTTAGCAACGTGCAGACTTCATCCAGACCCCGCATCGCCCATGTTCGATTCCGCCCGTCCCCTTCTTTCCCGATTGGGGGGCACGCTCCTCGTTGTGCTCGCACTCGTCCTCACCGGCTGCTTCACGCACGAGACGCTGGTCCGCGTCCATTCCGACGGCAGCGGCACCGTGGAGCAGACCGTCGTCTTTCAAGGGGCGATGGTCCAGATGATGCAATCCTTCAACCCTGAGGGGAATAGCGGCTCGATGGAGCTGTTCACGATGGAGGAGCTCGAAGGAACCGCCCAGGAAATGGGCGAGGGCGTTCGGTTCGTCTCCGTCGACTCGATCACGACCGAGCAGGGCGGCCTCGGCTACCGGGCCGTCTACGCGTTCGACGACGTCAGCACGCTCAACATCAACCAGTCGCCCTCCGACGACCTCTCGACGCCTGCCGCCGATGCGGCGCCGCTGGAAGGCGCCTCCGCCCGAGACATCCGCTTCGACTTCACGCCCGGCACCCCGGCGCAACTCACCATCCACGTTCCCCAGCCGGACCCCGACTCCCTGGCCGCGGCGACCCCGGACACGACGATGACGCTCCAGGCCGACAGCGCCCAGCAGGCGATGCAGATGGCGATGATGAAAGAGATGCTGAAAGGCGGGGGCGTCAGCCTGGCCATCGAAGTGAGCGAGTCCGTCCAGCAGACCAACGCGACCTACCAGGACGGCAACCGCATCACCCTCATGGACTTCGACTTCGACGCGCTGCTGGAGAATGAGGATCGCCTGCAGGCCCTGAATACCGCCCAGCCGCGGACGCTCGCCGAGGCGCGGGCGCTCATGGAAGGCATCGAAGGCCTGGCCGTCGAGACGCAGGAAACGGTGACGGTGCAGTTCGAGTGAAGCCGTTGTACGCGACCCTGGCCCAGCATCAGTGGATTGGCTTCTGGCGATCCTGGCGAGAGCGCAGCACCTGGATGACGGCGCTCGTGGTGGCGCCGGCGGTGCTCTACCTGGGCGCCGTGCTCGTCCTGCTGGCGGTATTTTTCACCGACCTGCTGCCGGTCCGCTCTGACGTCGAGGCACTTACACTGGTCAATGAACATCTGCTCTCAGCGCTGCTCGCCCTCTTTGCGCTACGCTTCTTCTTCCAGCGCCCGCCCGGCCTCGGCATCCGCCCCTACCTCCACCTGCCGGTACGGCGGCGCCAACTGGTGTACTATTTCCAGGCCGCCTCCCTGCTGAGCCTCCACAACCTGTTTC
>JAAAOL010000086.1 GCA_009908885.1 Bacteroidota bacterium
CGACGAAGTTGCGGCGCGGGACGTAGCCGAGGCGGCCTGCGAGAAGCTGCTCGCCAATCCGGTGATGGAAGACTTCGAGGTGACGCTGGAGCGCGTCGAGCCCGAGACGGCCTGACGCCGGACGCTGTTCGCTGCTGACTGTTGGATGGTGCCCCTTTTCCCCACGATGGCTGCTGTACGCTCGCTCTTGCCGATGCCGGATGACACGGCGGGCTCTGTGCCCCGGTGGGTCGCCCTGCCTGAAGCCCCAACGGTCCCGGACGAAGACACGGAGGTGCTGACCGAGGAGGACGAGGCCACCGACGAGCGACTCGACGAACCGTGGCGCGTCATCCTCTACAACGACGAGATCCACACGTTCGACGAAGTCATCCGTCAGGTCATCAAGGCCACCGGCTGCACCGTGGACGAGGCCAAGCGCATCACGTTCGAGGCGCACCAGCGAGGCAAGGCGGCCTGCTACGAGGGCACGTTCGAGGAGTGCTTCCGCGTGCAGGGCGTGCTCCGCGAGATTCAGCTCGTCACGGAAATCGAAGGCTGAGGATTGGCGGCCGAGGTGCGACGGTCGATGGATGAAGCTCGCCCCTCGCCCCTCGCCATTCGCACATCGCATGACAGATACCTTTCGGACGATCCGAGCGCCGGCGTCGGCAGAGATGAAGGTGAAGGGGTCCCGCTTCCTCGCCGAGGCGGTGCCGGTGCCAACGGCGGAGGCGGCAGAGGCGCACATCGAGGCGGTGCGCAAGCGCCAATACAGCGCCACGCATCACTGCACGGCGTACCGCGTGGGGGCGAAAGGGCAGACGTTCCGCTACAACGACGATGGCGAGCCGAGTGGCACGGCGGGGCCGCCCATCCTCCGCCAGATCGACGGGCGGGCGTTGACCAACACGCTGGTCGTCGTCACGCGTTACTACGGCGGAACCAAACTGGGCACGGGCGGGCTGGTGCGGGCCTATGGCGATGCCGCCGCGCTCGCCCTGGACGCCTGCCGGATCGTCGAACGCGTCCTGCGGGACCGCCTGCGGGTGCGCTTCGCCTACGACGACACCTCCCCGGCGATGCACACCATCCACCAGCACGACGCCGAGATCGTGGACACGCACTACACCGAGGAGACTGAACTCGTCGTCGCCGTGCGCCGCTCTGAAGTAGACGCGTTCATCGAGATGTTTACCAATGCCCTCGGTGGGCGCGGCGAGGTGTCCAGAGTGGAGGAGCAACCCTGATACCGATTGGTGCGGTCCAGATTCTGGCGTGGCTGCCGTGATGCGTGGTTCGTGTCAGGCACGGGCTCATCGCTTCAACCATGCTCTCTCGGATCCCTGACTTCGCAACGGGACAAATGTCCGGCGCAAGCTCGCACTCCTTACGCATTGCGCATCCCGCGTTACGTTCTCCGCTAGACGGACATCGTCCCCCATCGCCCATCCCTCATCCCTCATTCTCCCCCTCTCCGTACCAGCCGGTATCGCGGGCCAGGTTCATCCGATCGACGGCCAGCCCATCGACGCGGTTGTTGAGGTCGTCGTCGGCGTGGCCCTTCACCTTGACCCACTCCACCTCGTGCCGATCGTTCTGCTCCACCAGCGCTTTCCACAGATCTTGGTTCTCGACGGGCTTCTTCTTGGAGGTGCGCCAGCCGTTGCCCTGCCAGTTTTCCACCCAGCCCTCGTTGAAGGCGCGGGCGAGGTAGGCGCTGTCCGTGTGGAGCGCGACGCGGCACGGCTCGGTGAGGGCCTGGAGCGCCTCCAGCGCCGCCCTCAACTCCATGCGGTTGTTAGTCGTGCGCCGCTCGGCGCCGGTCAGAACCTTCTCGGTATCGCCGTACATGAGGAGGGCCGCCCAGCCGCCCGGGCCGGGATTGCCGCTGCATGCGCCGTCGGTGTAGATGATGACGTGTTTCACGGGGAAGGGAGGGTGGGTGGATTCGACAAACGCTGCGGACGAACATACAGAACGGTGCTGTCGATCACATGAACATGCCGGGAAAACCCGTCGGCGCCTCCGTTCGTACACAGGGATCCTTGTTCACGAAGACCCATCCAGTATGAAATTCGTCGATTACGTCACGATCACGGTTCGCAGCGGACGCGGAGGGCCCGGCGCCGTCTCGTTCCGTCGCGCCAAGTACGAGCCGCGCGGCGGGCCCTGGGGCGGCGACGGCGGCGACGGCGGCTCCATCATCATGGTGGCCGATGACAACCTCTATACGCTGCTCGACCTGCGCTACAACCGTCACCACTTCGCGGACGACGGCGAGCCGGGCGGCAAGAACCATCGCCAGGGCAAGGACGGCGAGGACATCATCCTGCGCGTGCCGCCCGGCACCATCGCCAGGATGACCGACACGGGCGAGGTCGTCGGCGAGGTGGACGAGCCCGGCGAGCGGATCGTGCTGGCGCAGGGCGGACGCGGCGGCAAGGGCAACGCCTTCTTTAAGTCGTCCACGAACCAGACGCCCCGCCACGCGCAACCGGGCGAGAAAGGCGAGGAGAAAGACATCACGCTGGAGCTGAAGCTGCTGGCCGACGTCGGGCTCGTCGGCTTTCCCAATGCCGGGAAGAGCACGCTCATCTCGTCCATCTCGGCGGCGCGGCCCAAGGTGGCCGAGTATCCGTTCACGACGCTGGAGCCCGCGCTCGGCGTCGTCTACGTGGGCGACTTCGAGTCGTTCGTCATGGCGGACATCCCCGGCATCATCGAGGGGGCGCACGAGGGCAAAGGCCTCGGCGTGCAGTTTCTGAAGCACATCGAGCGCAACGCCGTGCTGCTCTTCGTCATCCCCATCACCTCGGGCGATCCCGGGGGCGATTACGAGACGCTGCTGGACGAACTGCGCTCCTACAACCCGCACCTGCTCTCGAAGCCGCGGATGGTGGCGATCTCGAAGATGGATCTGCTGCCCCCGGAGGAGCACGATTCGTACGTGGCCCTCTTCCGCGACGAATTCCCGGAGGAGGTCGACCTGCTGCCGATCAGTTCGGTGGCTCAGATCGGGCTGGACTCGCTCAAGCGGGCGCTGTACGAGCAGGTCAAGCAGGAGCGTGCTTACGACGACGTGGAGGAAGTACCGGACGCGATGTAGCGCGCGCGCCTTTCATCTGAGTGGCAGGGATGGTATGCTTACAGGTCCCGGCCTCCCAACTCTTATCTCAGATGTCACGGTTGCCCTTCGACGACGAGCCGGACGCGCCCGGCGCCCCGATTCCGCTCGGGGAGCAGCGGGCGCTCGTGGCGCTCTCCCAGGTGCCCGGCGTCGGGCCGGCGCGCCTGCGGGCGTTGCTGGCGGGCTTCGGCAGTGCGGAGGCGGTGATGAACGCCTCGACGGGTGCGCTGTCGCAGGTGCCGGACGTGGGCAGCAAGACGGCCCGGGCCATCCGCGCCTTCGACGACTTCGACGCCGTGGACGCCCAGCTCGACCGGGCCGAGCGGGTGGGAGCCTATCTGCTGCCGACCTGGGACGCGCACTATCCAGACCTGCTGCGTCATATCTACGACCCGCCGCCGTTTCTGTGGGTGCGGGGCCGGGTGCTGCCGCAGGACGATCGGGCTCTCGCCATCGTCGGCACGCGCCGCGCCTCGGAGTACGGGCGACGTCTCGCGGAGGAGTTCGCCTACGAGCTGGGGCAGCGGGGCTTCACCATCGTCAGCGGCCTCGCCTACGGCATCGACGCCGCGGCGCACCGGGGCGCCCTTCGCGCGGGTGCGCGCACGCTCGCCATCCTGGGCTCCGGCGTGGATCGGATCTACCCGTCTCGCCACGCGCAACTCGCCCGCGGCATCGTGGAGGGCGATCAGGGGGCGCTCGTGTCCGAGTTTCCGCTCGGCGCAGAGCCGGATGCAGCCAACTTCCCGCGGCGCAACCGCATCATCAGCGGGATGGCGCACGGCACACTCGTCGCCGAGGCCTACGAGACGGGCGGGGCGCTCATCACGGCGCGGCTGGCCGTCGAGCAGAACCGGGAGGTCTTCGCGCTGCCGAGCCCCGTCCACAGTGCCTCCGGCGAAGGCACCAACCGCCTTATCCAGCGCGGACACGCTAAGCTCGTCCTCACCGTCGAGGATATCCTCGACGAACTAGGCCCGATGGCATCGCCCGAACCGGACGACGCGGGCTCCTCTGAAGAGCCGCCGCCCCGCCTCAATGGCGTGGAGCAAACCCTCTACGACGCCCTCGGCCCGGAGCCGACGCAGATCGAGGTCATCTGTGACCAGACGGGCCTGGACGCGTCCACCGCGCTCGTCTACCTGCTCAGCCTGGAATTCAAAGGCCTCGTCCGGCAGATGGCCGGGAAGCAGTTCTATCGCGTCGGGCGTACGGCATGACGCGTCGGCGGCGGTTGGACGGGTGAACGCGCGGAAGAGACCGACCGTCCAAACCTCTGCCTATGCACCCTCGTGAGGGAAGCGTGAACGGTGGCCTGCGGAGCGTGGGCGTCACGCGTCCATCGCCATCGGTTCTTCCGGCAGGGCGGCCTGCAGGGCATCCATCACGTTCTGGATCTGGGTGGGAACGGTCTCCAGCAGGGCATCGGCCCGCCGGTACTCGTCCTCCAGAATGCGGTCCTCGACGTCGGCGAGGACCCTTGCCAGCGGGGCCGCGCCCACGGTGTTCGCCGTCGACTTCAGCTTGTGGGCCGTGAAGCGGGCCGTGGCCCAATCGTTAGTCTCGTGGGCTTCGGTCAGCGTCGCGCGCCCCTCGCGCAACTGCGCCATCGTGAGGTCGATCATGGTGCGGAGAAACGTCGCATCGTGGTCCGTCTGCTGGCGCAGGTAGGTCAGGTCGATGGGGGCTGTTGTCGGTTCGTCAGGCATCGGGCGAGCGGAGTTGGGAGTGGTGTCGTCGGACGGTCGGCTTGTCAGGTGGCGGGCGATGCAGCGGCGCAGTTCGCGGGGCACGAAGGGCTTCAGGACGAAGTCGTTCATCCCGGCTCGCTCCGTGTCCTTGCCCTGATGCACGCGCACCGAGGCGGTCAGGGCCAGCACGGGCAACGCTTCCGGCGCGAGGCCCAGGTCTTCCCGGATGCGCCGCGTCGTCTCGTAGCCGTCCAGCCCCGGCATGTGGATGTCCATCAGCACGAGGTCGAACGACTGCTCGCGCAGCCGGGCGAGCGCCGTCTCGCCGTCGTCGGCCAGGGTGACCTCCACGTCCCACCGGGCGAGGATGCGCTGTGCCACGGTCTGGTTGATCTCGTTGTCCTCGACGAGGAGGATGCGCACGCCGGAGAGGTCGATGTCGGCTTCGGGGAGCGGCCTGGTCTCTTGCACGGCGTCGGGGGCAGCGGTCTCGAAGGGCAGCGTGATGGTGAAGGTGCTGCCTTCGCCTTCGGCGCTTTGTACGTCGAGGGTGCCGCCCATGCGCGTCGTCAGCTCTTTGACGATGGAGAGGCCGAGCCCGGTGCCTCCGAAGTGGCGCGTCGTGTCCCGGCGGGCCTGCGTGAACGTGTCGAAGATGTCCTCCAGTTTGTCCTGCGGAATACCGATGCCGGTGTCTTCGACGACGAACGCGATGCGAACGGGGGCCTCGTCGCCTGGATGGTCGGCAGGGCGTACGATGAGTGAGACCTGGCCGTCGTGCGTGAACTTGAGGGCGTTGCCCAGCAGGTTGAGCAGGATCTGGCTGAGCCGCGTCGGGTCGCCGACGAGCACAGGCGGGAGGGTCTCGTCCAGGGCGACGCGGAGGGCCAGCTCTTTCTGCTCTGCCTTGAAACGCATCGTATCGGCCATGTTGTGGATCAGCTCCGGCAGCTCGAACGCGACGGACTCGAACTCGATATGGCCGGACTCGATCTTGGCAAAGTCGAGCAGGTCGTTGATCAGCGAGAGCAGCGTGTCGGCGGAAAAATGGATGCCGTCGAGGTGTCGCTGCTGGTCGTCCGTCAGCGGCGTGTCGCCCAGCAGGTACGTCATGCCGATGATGGCGCTCAGCGGCGTGCGCATCTCGTGGCTCATGTTGGCGAGGAATTGCTCCTTGGCCTGGGAGGAGGCCTCGGCGAGCGCTTTGGCACGGCGGAGCTCCTGTTCGTGGCGGTGGCGGTCCGTGAGGTCGCGCATGACGGTCTGCGCCGCCGGGCGCCCCTCGTAGACGACCGGGACGGCGAAGGACTCGACGAACCGTTCTTCGCCGTCGGGACGCGTGACGGTGTGGGCGGTGGCGGCCACGCGGGCGCCTTCGGCTACGGCCTCGGTGCGGCTCATGATTTCATCGCAATACTCCGCCGCGATGAAGTCGCAGGGGGAGCGTCCGACGAGGGCGTCGGGGCTGTCCACGCCGAAGAGCTGGGCGGCTGACGGGTTGGCGTAGACGATGGCGTCCGGGGCGCCGATGAGCAGCGGTTCGGGATGGTTCTCCACGAGGCGCCGCCAGCGCTCTTCGCTTTGCTGGAGGTCCTCCTGCGCCTGTTTGCGTTGGAGGGCGCTGGCCACGACGTCGGCCACCACGCGCAGGAGGAGCACGGTGTCTTCGGACCAGGAGCGCTCCTCGCGCACCGCGTCGAAGCCGACGAAGCCGATCAGCGCGCCGCTCTCGATCATCGGCACCACGATGAGCGAGCGGATGTCCTGGCTGACCAGCAGCTCACGCAGGGAGGTCGCTTCCGGGGGGAGGTCGTCCAGGCTCGACAGGTAAATATTGTCCAGGTTGCGGAGGCGGTGCATCCACCAGGGCAGGGAGGCAGTAGGCAGGTTCTGGAGGTTGTCGATCTGCGGCGCGACGCCGTCGGCGCACCACTCGTGGGTGTTGTCCACGTGCTCCTCGTCCTCCTGCAGCAGGAAGACGTAGCTGCGGTCGGCATCGACGAACGCGCCGATGGAGGCCAGGGTGTCTTCGATGAGCGCGTCGATGGCCTCGTTGGGCGCGTCAATAAAGCGGGCCGTCAGCTCGGTGATCAGGTTTTCGAGCCGGACGCGGCGGTGCAGGGCTTCCGTGGCGCGGCGGCGGCTGGTGATGTCGCTCAGCGATCCGGTAGTGCCCGTCGGCTGCCCACCGTCGTCGAGCATGAGGCGGGCATGCACCTCCATCCAGCGCACGTCGCCCTCGCGGGTCAGGTAGCGGATCTCGTGGCGCTCGGCCTCGACCTCCTGGGCCATCAGCTTCTGGAAGCTGGCGGCGTAGGCGGGCCGGTCCGCCGGGTGGATGTACTCCAGGAACGAGGTCTCCAGGCTCTCCGCGACGGGATATTGCAGGATCTCCGTCCAGGCCGGATTGAGGAAGGTCCAGCGTCCCTCGGGGTCCGTCTGGAAGATCACCTCGCGCGTGTTCTCGATGACGGAGCGGTAGCGGCGTTCGCTCTCGCGGAGGGCGTCTTCGGCGGCCCGGCGCTGGGTGATGTCGCGGGCCACGGCCTGCAGGCCCCGGAAGGTCTCGCCCTCCCAGAGAAGCTGTGCATTCTGGCCGACCCAGATTTCCCGCCCATCGTGCGTCACGACGGGGAATTCGTAATACGTGCTCGGTGTTTTCTGTGCGATTTGCTGTTGATAGAAGGCGGCGACCTTCTCCTGGTAATCGCCCCGGACGAGGGCCGTGAAATGGAGATCCCCCAGCACGTCCTCCGTCAGGGCAAAGCGCCGAAACGCTACGGGGTTGGCGTACGTCACGTAGCCGTCTGGGTCGACGCGGTAGATCAGGTCCCGGGCCTGCTCCACGAGTTGGCGGTAGCGGGCCTCACTTTCGGCCAGCGCGTGCTGCGCCCGCACGCGTGCGGACACGTCGCGGTACTGCCACAGGTAGCCGACGGGGGTGTCGTCGGGCTGAATCGGCACGTAGTCGCGTTCCAGGACGCGGCCATCCTGCATGCGCAGCGGCTCACCGAGCACAGCGGTGCCGTCTTGCAGGATGCTCTCGATGCGGGCCGCGAAGGCCATCGGTTCGGTGAAATGATCGCAGACGAGGTCAGCCATCTGCTCGCTGGAGGCTCCGACGAGGTCGTCGGGCGTCACGTCGAGGCGGAAGAGGTCGCAGAACGCCTGGTTGACCCGCACGATGCGACGCTGCTTGTCCTCCACGAGGACGGCGGCCTGCATGTTGGTGATGACGGACGAGAGGCGGACGGACGTAGTGCGGAGCTGCGCCTGGAGATCTTCCTGTTGGCGGGCGCGCTGGGTGAGCGAGCGGACGTGGAGGGTGTGGTCCAGCGTCTCCCGGAAGCGGTCCACCACCTTTTCAAGCGCTGCCGTGGTCTGTGCATCAGGCAGGGCGCTCGCGTCGGCGGTGTGCAGCTTGAGGAAGCCCGTCGCGCCGAGGGGAAGAATCATGGCGCCTCCACCGGAGAGCGACTCCTGCGCCAGCAGCAGTTCCAGCCGGTCGTCGCCGTCGGTCGCCGTTACGGGCGTGCGCTCGTCCAGGAGGGGGAGCAGGGAGGCAGCGCGCTGAACAGTGGGCTCGCGGACGCAGTCGTCCGGTGCGGCGTAGATCAGGCGCGCGCTGACAGCCGTGCCGCTGCCGTTCGTCGTGCCCTCGTAGAGCCATACCGAGGCGTAGTCGATCGCCGGGTGGTCGAGCAGGGCATGCACGAACGGCGTGCACGTCGCCACCGGGGCCTCCGCCGGTCGGATGGCGAGGGCCAGGTCGTGCAGCCAGGATGTGGTGGAAGCAGGGGTCGGTGCTGCCATGAGGTCCTCCAGCCAAGGCAGACAGGTGGGATAGCAGGGGACCAGAGTGGGTGCAAATTGCTCGCCAACCCGCTACAGGAGCGACCGGACCCTCCCGGGCCCGAGCGATGCCTTGGATTCGGGTAATTCGTTCATCCGCCACGCACGCAGGAGTTACGATATTACCGCTGGGACAGGGTTTCCCCCACGGCGGCCATAGAGATTTGTAAAGAAAAGAAAGGCCCGACGCTCCCACCCAAGCGTCGGGCCTTTGGAGATGCTACTCCACACATCACACAAGGAGGTCACGTGTGGGCCACGCCGTTCCAGGGCGTGGTGTATGACGTAGACGAGGCGGTCTTTCGATTGTTACGCCGTTGCAGAAAAAAGTCTCAGGTTCGGGATGAGTCGTACAAGCGGTCCGCCGAGTCGTCGCAAACCGGCGCCGAGCGGACGCGTAAGAGCCAAGCCCTGTCCACCGGACCTCACCCGCCTCGCATGACGCTCGACGCGCTCCGCTCGCACTTTCCGCACACCGAGCACTCCGTCTATCTCAACCACGCCGCGACCGGTCCGCTGAGCGAACCCGTCGTGGCGGCCATGCAGGCCTACCTCGACCAGCGCCACCGCACGCAGGTGGAGAACTACTTCGACGTGCAGCCGACCATCGCGGCCACGCGGGAGCGCATCGCCGGATGTCTGGGCACGACGGTGGACCGGGTGGAATTTGCGCCCAACACGTCGTCGGCGCTCAACGTGCTGGCCGAGGGGCTGGACTGGCAACCGGGCGACCGCATCGCGGTGCCGGGCTGCGAGTTTCCGGCCAACGTGTATCCGTTTCTGCACCAGGAGCGAAAGGGCGTCGAGATCGATTTCATCCCGCACGAGGAAGGGACGTTCACGCTGGACGCCCTCGAAGACACGCTGACGCCGAAGACGCGCCTGCTCACCGTGAGCTGGGTGCAGTTTCTCTCCGGCTTCCGCGCGGACCTGGAGGCGATCGGTCGGCTCTGCCGCGACCGGGGCGTGCTCTTCTGTGTGGACGCCATCCAGGGCCTCGGTGCGCTCCAGCTGGACGTGGAGCGGCTCGGGATCGACTTTCTGGCCTGCGGCGGGCACAAGTGGCTGATGAGTCCGCAGGGGACGGGCTTCCTGTACGTGACGGCGGCGCTGCAGGAGCACCTGACGCCGCAGGCGGGCTGGCTGCACGGACCGGTGGACTGGGACAACTTTTTCGAGTACGAACTGACGTTTCATGAGGACGCCACGCGCTTTCGCCTCGGCATGCTGAACCACCTGGGCCTCGTCGGCATGCATGCCGCGCTGGGTCTCTATGCCGAGGCCGATCCCGCCGTCTGCGAGGCGCGGGTGCTGGAGCGGGCCGCCGCGCTGGCCGAGGGACTGGACCGCCTCGGTCTGCCGCGCTACGGGACGGCCGATCCCGACCACGCTTCCGGCATCGTCACCGTCCGTCATCCCGAGCCAGAGGCACTCTACGAATACCTGAAGGAGCGCGACATCACCATCGCGATGCGGAATCGCCTGCTCCGCTTCGCCCCGACCTACTACAACCACCCCGACGAGATCGACCGTGCGCTGGACGCCGTCCGCGCGTTCGGACGGACGACCGTCGGCGCTGGTGGCTGAGGGGACAGGTCAGCAGGTCGAATGGGTACAGGTTCGAAGGTACTGGAACGTAGCGGTCAAGTCAGTCGAGCCAACATAGAAGACGCAGCATCCGC
>JAAAOL010000423.1 GCA_009908885.1 Bacteroidota bacterium
AATGGCGGGCACGGCATCCTCGTGGGCGGCGAGATCCCGGAGGCGCCGTTTCCGAACGTCATCCAGGGCAACCGCATCGGGACGAACGCCGGAGGCACCGCGCCGCTGGGCAACGGCGGCTACGGCGTGGCGCTCGTCGCGACGACGGCTCAGGTGATCGGGGGAGACGACGGACTCGCACCGCCAGCCTGCGCGGGTGCCTGCAACCTGATCGCAGGCAACGGTCTGGGCGGGATCGGACTGCTGCGGACGACGGGCGGGATCGTGCGCGGCAACGCCATCGGGACCGACAGGGACGGCGCCGCACCGCTGCCCAACGCGGGCCCCGGCATCGACATCGTCGGATCGAGCGACAACCTGTTCGAACGGAACACCATCGCCTTCAACGAGGATGCGGGCATCAGCCTTCAGGAGATCGGGTCGGAGTCGATTCCGGCCGATCGCAACGCCATCCTCGACAACCGCCTCTTCGAGAACGCCGGGCTCGGCATCGACCTCTTCGGCGACGGCGTGACGCCGAACGGCAACAACTTCTCGACCGGCCCGAACGACCTCCAGGAATTTCCGGTGCTCACGTCCGTCCAGTTTGACGGGACGACGACTACCATAGAGGGCTTTCTGCAGAGCGAGGCTGATGCGTTCTACATGATCGAGCTCTTTGCCAACGACACGCCGGATCCGACGAAGCATGGCGAGGGGCAGATGCCGCTGGGTGGGCTCCAGGTGACCACGGAGGCGACGGGACGGGCTGGCTTCACCTTCACGACGCCAGGCGAGGCGCTCAACGTGACCGCGACGGCGACGGATGGGACGGGCAACACGTCCGAGTTCTCGCGGCTGGCCGGGGGGCTCATCGTGAACGACCCCCGTGATCTTGGCGACCTCGATCCGCAAGACGGGCTCTGCGATGCCGACCCTGCGGACGGCGATCAGTGCACGCTCCGCGCCGCCATCCAGCAGGCGAACGCGCAGGACGGGCGCGATGAGATCACCTTCGAACTGCCCACGGACCAGCCGACGATCATCGAGCCGACGGCGCCGCTGCCGCCCATCGAGGACCCGGTAGACCTCGACGGCACGACGCAGGCCGGGACGATCCGCTGCTTCCCGCAGGCGGGCGGGCTCCCGGTCGAACTCAGCGGCACCCTGCTCCCGGACGGCCCGTCGGCGCACGGCCTGGTGCTCGGCAGCGGCTCGGACGGCAGCAGCATTCGCGGGCTTACGATCAACCGATTTCCCCATAGCGGCATTCACATCCAGGGCAGCAGCGGCAACGCCGTGACGTGCACCTTCGTGGGCACCGACACGCAGGGCGAGACGCCCGAAGGCAACGGCGTCGGCATCTCCATCGACGCGGCGAGCAGCGGCAACGTCATCGGCGGCGCGGCTTTCGCGGATCGGACCCTGATTTCGGGGAATACCGGCGACGGCATCCGCATCGCGGGCGCCGATAATCGCGTCCTCGGCACCCTCATCGGGACCGACAAGGGCGGGACGCAGATCGACACCGACGGCGACCCGGACTCGTTCAATCCGATCAGCAATGGCGCCAGCGGCATCGCGATCCTGGACGGGGCGAACGACACCGTCATCGGCGGCGCGGAGGACGGCGCGGGCAACGTCATCGGCGGCAACGGGCTCGACGGCGGGGCGGGCATCCGCGTGGAGGGGAGCGGCAACCGCATCCTCGGCAACCACATCGGTATCGGGGAGGAGGGCGAAACCGATCTGCACAACTTCGGGCACGGCATCCACGTGCTGGGCGGGTCGAACAACGAGATCGGCGCGGACGGCGCGGGCAATACCATCGCCTTCAACGACGCGGTGGGTATCCGGGTCGAACCCACGGCGTCGCGCACTCCGGTGGGCAACACGATCCGAGGCAACGCGCTGTTTCGGAATCGTGGCCTCGGCATCGACCTGGGCGACCTGGCCCAGAGCGGCGTCACGCCGAACGATCCCGGCGACGGCGACGAGGGGGCCAACACGCTGATCAACTTTCCCGTCCTCGGCACGCTGGAGCGCGATCCGGCCTCGGGCGACGTCTCGTTCGAAGTCACGCTCGACCTGCCGTCCAGCCGTGCCTCGGCCACCGTCGAGTACTTCGCCAGCACAGGCTGCGACGCCCTGGGGCATGGCGAGGGGGCTGTGTCGCTCGGTACGCGAGCAGTAGAGTTGCAGGCCGGGCGCGCCACGGTGGCGCACGTCCTCTCCGGCGTGCCGCAGTGCCGCTTCGTGACGGCGACGGTGACGGACGCGGACGGAAATACCTCGGAGTTTTCGGAGTGCGCCGTCCGCAAGGCTGAATGCCTCGACATTACCGAGGTGCAGTTCTGGCATCAGCCGCCGGGCGTGGGCGAGCCGTTCGAGACGCGCCGTACGACCGACGGCAACCGCATGGAAATCCGCACGCTGGTGCAGAACAATGCCACCACGCCCTTGACGGCGGACCTGACCGTCGACGAACTGGAGGGCGGGCATGCCCTGGTGGAGCCCGAAGCGACGACCTTTCCGCCGGAGCAGCTTACCACGTTGTCGCACGACTGGAACACGGGCGGCTTCGCGTGGGAGATCGACGTAGATCCGAATGCCCCCAGCCGTCCGCAGGCCACGCGGCGGGTGCGGACGAGCCTGCTGGACGACCAGGGCCTCGTGGACGAGGAAGAGGTGACCGTCACGGTCCGCCCGCGCCCGGTGGTGCTCGTCCATGGGCTCTGGGCTGACCACGCGACGTGGGACACGTTCAAGCCGTTCTTCGGCGAGGAGCGGGCCGACTGGGAGCGTGGAGCCGTGGGCGACGGGCTGCATCCGGGCACGATGGAGACCGGCGTCTTTCCGCTGAAGGCCCTCCAGCAGTCCGTCGACGATGGGCCCTTTGCCCTGAGCCTGGTGCATACGACGACTACCATCGCCGAGAATGCCGAAGCCCTGAATCAGTACGTCGAGAGCATCCGCGAGGATGAGGAGGCCGTGCACGTGGATCTCGTAGCGCACAGCATGGGCGGCCTTATCTCGCGCTACTACGTCGACGCCCTGATGCCGCCTGCCCCGCCCGACGACCCCGACCCGGTCGTCCGTCACCTCGTCATGCTGGGCACGCCCAACCTCGGCTCGCCCTGCGCCGACCTGTGGTTGGGGATTATTTCGCAGCCGCGCGAGTTCCTGGCCCGGTATGCCGGTCCCTTCAAGCCGCTGGTCGACCTGGCGGGGGAAGCGCTGGAGGAGACGGCGGCGACGAACGTCTACCAGCTTACGCCGGAGTATGTGCGGGGCACCTTCAACCGCGAGGTGACCGCCCAGCGCGGGGTGCCGTACTACATCTACGCGGGCACGCCCCTGCCCGTCACGTGCACGGCGCTGAATGCGGGAGATGAGGTGGTCGAGCGGACGAGCGCGTTCATGGAGGGCAGCACAGGGCCGACGCCCACGTTCGAGCAGAAACAGCGCACGACCTTGCTGCACACGGCGATGCCCCAGGACCGGGCAGATGCGTTCGACTTCGTGCGGGCCATTCTCGACAGGCACCCGGCAGAGCAGGAGGCGGGTCTCCCCGAACAACTCCTCCAGATGCACGGGACGCCGGACGCACAACGCGAAGAGCCCCAGATCATCGCGTCAGGCCTCGTGCCCGTGCTGCCGGGCGAGCCGGTCAGCATCGCCGTGCCGGTAGCGCAAGCGTCGGCCTTCGGGATCACGCTGGTGGGCGATGCAACGCTCACCTCCGCGCTGGTCGATCCGGAAGGAACCACGGTGGAGCGCACCGAGGCCGGGACGACGGGCGCGGCGACGCTCTTTCGCACGCACGCGGCGATGGCGCCCGCAGGCGGGACCTGGACGCTCGAACTCGGCCACACCAGCGATACCGACACGCTCTACGTGCCGATAGGAGCCTGGGCCTACGGCACCCCGGTTCAACTCGGCACGACGCTGGGCACTCCCGATGCGTCGGGGCGGATTCCCGTGCAGGCGGCCTTCACCGACGGCGGCACGCCGATCCCAGACGCTGCGGTCACGGCCAGAGCCGTCGCAGCGGCAGGAGGAGCATCCGTCGTGGAGGTCGAGCTGTTCGACGACGGGGCGCATCAGGATGAGGCGGCAGGCGATGGTATCTACGGCGGCGTGCTGGAGGCGCTCCCGTCGGCGTCGTACACCGTGGGCGTCTGGGCCGCACGGGGCGATACGGTGCGAGGCACCTCCACGGTGGTGGAGGTGAGCAGTGACCCCGCCGGGCCGGACCTTGGACTGGAGGCGCCCGCCGCGCAGGCGGTGGTGGGCACCCCCCTGACGTATGCCGTGCAGGTCGGGAATACGGGCGTCGGAGCCGCGAGCGAGGTCGTGCTCAGCGGCGTGCTGCCGGGCGATCTCACCGTCGAGGGGATCACGCCAGCACACGGGACATGCGCGCAGGACGAACAGACCATCATCTGCGAGATCGGCCAGATGGACGCCGGAGCGGACACCGAGGTCACGCTGACGCTCGTGCCCGAGGCGCTGGGCGTCTCCACCGTCACGCTCAGCGTCGGCGCCAGCGAGGCCGACTGGAACCCGGGCAACAACACCCGCACGGTCGTCATCGACGTGAGCGAAGGAACGGCGACCGAGGACGAGACGAGGCCAGACGTCTTCCAGCTCCACCCCAACTATCCGAATCCGTTCAACCCGACGACGACGATCCGGTACGACGTGTCCGCGCCGTCGCCCGTGACGCTGGAGGTGCTCGACGTGCTCGGGCGCCGTGTGGCGCTGTTGGTCGATGAGGTGCAGCGCCCGGGCCGTCACCGCGTCCGCTGGCGGGCCGGGGCGCTCCCGGGCGGCGTCTACTTCGTGCGGATGCAGGCCGACGCCTTCTCCGCCGTGCGTCAGGTCGTCCTCGCGAAGTGAGGGATGGAGGTTCGAAGGGGTGGACGCGTGGATGCATCGACCGTCCAGACGTCCAATCGTCCATACCCGAGCCCACGGCTTCGTCAAACTCAGGACGAATCAGTTAGAATTGGCCTTACTCGCCGGATTTCAGCTCCCGGTACAGCCAGGCCTTGGCCTTGCGCCAGTCGCGCTTGACCGTCATCGGCGAGACGTCGAGGACGGCCGAAGTCTCGTCGATCGTGAGGCCGCCGAAGAAACGGTACTCTACGACGCGGGCCATGCGCTCGTCGAAGGCGGCGAGGCGTTCCAGGGCGTCGTCCAGCGCGATCAGCTCGTCGGCCCGGTCGCCGATGGGAATTTCCTTGCCCTCCAGGAGCGTGTCCGGCGTGCCGCCGCCGCGCTTCTCGGCGTTGTGCTTGCGGGCGTAGTCGATCAGGATCTGCCGCATCAGGCGCGACGAGATGGCGAAGAAGTGCGCCCGGTTCTGCCAGGAGACGCTGCCCTGATCCATCAGCTTCAGGTACGCCTCGTGGACGAGCGCGGTGGCGTTGAGCGTGTGGTCCTTGCGCTCGCGGCGCATGCGCAGCTCGGCGATGCGGCGCAGTTCGGAGTATACCATCGGAAGCAGCTCGTCCAGCGCTTCGCTGTTGCCGTTACTGTAGGCAACGAGCAGTTGCGTGACGGGCTGCTCGGAGGACGTATCGCGGTCGGGAGCGGTCATAGGTGGGCGGGAGCGCAGGTGACGAAGACGGACTGCGGGCCGACGGGAGCAGGCGACGCACTCCGGCGCCAGGAGAGTAAGTCCTGCTGCAAACTAATGGGCACAGCGGGCATCTACAACCGGCGTCTGCGGTGCGGGGTCCCACCGGCGGGCGCTCTTGTCGATGGATGGTGGCATCTCTACCTTAGCTCGGTATCGTGCTTCCCCCATTTGTCATTGACCGGGGTCTGCTCATGTCACGTCGCGTGCTCGTCGGAGTCGGTTTGGTGCTGCTGATCGTGCTCGTTCCCGAGACCGGCCGGGCGCAGCTCTTTTCGTTCGAGGCGGAGCGGGCGCGGCCCGTGCAGGCCCTCGCCGCCGGGTATTTCCTGAACGATTTCACGTACGACGGCGACGACCCGCCCGCCTTCACGTTTAACTTCGGCGAGCCCGCGGTCGGGCTGGTCTACACGCGCCCCCGGTTCTTCGTGACGGCGGGCCTCGGGGGGCAAGAGGCCGGAACCCAGCCCGGCGAGGTGGTCGCCGCCGACACGGTGGACCTGCGGCTCGTGGACCTCTCGCTCAGCACCTGGGCCGAGATCCAAGTGTTGCCCGACTGGACGGGCCGCACGCGCCTGATCGTGCCCATCGTGCTGCACACCAATTACCGCCGGGTCGCGCCGCAGGGCGACAACACGCTGCTGGAGACGTTCGACGTGACGGTGCTCGGGCTCGGGACGGGCCTCGGCGTCAGCCGGAGCCTCGGCGGCAGCCTGGTCGAAGCCCGCGCCCATCCCATCCTCGGGCTGGCGACGACCTCGCTCGGCGATGCGCTAGGGAGCGCCCGCCTGCTGGATGCCCAGGTGCAGTGGCACTCGCCGCCCCTGTTCGGCCGCTTCGGCCTGTCCCTCGGCTACGCCTACCGCACGCAGGTCTGGAACGTGGATGCGTCGGACCTCTTCGAAGAACTCACCGGCGACCTGTTCGACTACCGGGGGCAGATGCACCTGCTGTGGGCGGGCGTCAACTGGTAGCCGGGTTGCTTCCGGTATGATCATGACGGGCGCAGCAGGGACGAAAAACGGCGGATCACGCAGCGGGACAGCGGGTATGCAAGCACGCATCGCAGACTACGCAGCCGACCGGTTATGACCACCGAACGTATCGTCGACGAACTGGAGGAGGCGGCCCGCAAGCTCGGGATCGAGCCGCGCTGGGAGAAAGGCAACTTTCGCGGAGGGCGGTGCACCGTCGGCGGGCGCGAGCTGGTGATGCTCAACAAGCGCCACTCGCCGGAAAAGCACCTCCTCGTCCTCGCCGAGAGCCTGCGCGATCAGCCGATCGACACCATCTTCCTGCGTCCCGCCGTGCGGGAGGCACTGACCGAGGCCTGGACCCGCACCGACGCCATCGCTGCCGACGAGTTCGATGTCGAGTAATCCATCCTCCATGCGCGTCACGCTGCTCGGCACCGGGACCTCGACCGGCGTGCCCGTCATCGGGTGTCCGTGTCCGGTCTGCTCGTCCGGCGATCCGCGCGACACCCGCACCCGCTGCGCCTGTCACGTCGAGCTGGGCGACCTCAGCCTCATCATCGACACCGGCCCGGATTTCCGCCGCCAGGCCCTGCGCGAGGGGATCGAGCGGGTGGACGCGGTCCTCTTCACGCACCACCACTTCGATCACGTCGTCGGGCTGGACGACCTCCGCCCGTACTTCTTCCGCAACCGGACGCCCATCCCGTGCTACGCCCGGCCCAACACAGCGACGGTGCTGCGCCGGATGTTTCGGTACATCTTCTGCGACGGCAGCTATCCCGGCGTGCCGCTGCTCAGCCTGCACGAGATCGACGGGCCGTTCACGGTGGACAGCCGCTACGGCCGCGAGGCGCACACCGAGGTGCTGCCCGTCGAGGTCTTCCACGGCGACCTGCCGATGTACGGCTACCGGATCGGGCACTTTGCCTACCTGACCGACACGAGCCGCATCCCGGAGTCCAGCTACGACCTGCTGCACGACCTCGACGTGCTCGTGCTCGACGCCCTGCGCCCGGACACGCACCCGACGCACTTTAACTTCGAGGAAGCCGTCGCCTCGGCGCAGCGCATCGGCGCGCGGCAGACGTACTTCATCCACATGACCCACAACGTGCTCCACGCCGACGCGAACGAGCAGTTGCCCGACGGCATCGACCTGGGCTACGACGGCCTCGCGTTCGACTGCCGCATCGCGCAGGACGACTGACGCCGGATTCCTTCGGCCTGTGCCCCATCACCCCTCAGCAGATCTTCTGAACGCGTGAACATCCTCATCCTCAACGGTCCGAATCTCAATCTCCTGGGCACGCGGGAGCCGGATACGTACGGCGACGCCACGCTGGACGACCTGGAACGCGAGCTGCACGCGGCCTTTCCGGACGTGGCGTTTCTGTTTTTCCAGAGTAACCACGAGGGTGCGCTGATCGAGCAGTTGCACGCGGCGCATCAGGACGGGCTCGACGGCGTCGCGTTCAACCCCGGTGGCTACACGCACACGTCGGTGGCGCTGCACGATGCCGTCGCCGCGATCGCGCCGCCCGTGGTGGAGGTGCACCTGTCCAATATCCACAGCCGCGAGGCTTTTCGGCATACGTCGCTGGTGGCCCCGGCCTGCGCCGGGCAGATCACGGGCCTGGGCCTGGCGGGCTACCACCTGGCTGTGCAATACCTGCTGATGGCGCGCTCCTGACCGGACGGGCCTCCCGCCTGCCTCTCCCAAGCTGATCTGACGCTCCCGTGGCCGACGCCGACGAACATTCCACGAAGGGCGACGACGCTGCGTCAACTCCGCGCGAGAGCGCTGCCACGACGGTTGCGGGCGGCATCTTGACGAGCCGGATTCTGGGCTTCGTGCGCGAGATGGCGACGGCCTACTTCTTCGGCGTCAGCGCCCACGCTGACGTGCTGCGGACGGCCCTGCGCATGCCGAACGTGCTGCAAAACCTGCTGGGCGAGGGCACCATCTCCGCCGCCTTCATCCCGATCTACAGCCGGATGCTGGAGGAGGGGCGAGCCGAGGACGCCGGACGCTTCGCCGGAGCGATTCTCGGACTGCTCATCGCCGTGCTGTCGGTGGTCGTGCTCCTGGGCGTGCTCGGAGCGCCGTACCTCGTCGCGCTGCTGGCGCCGGGCTTCACCGCCGACGCCGGAGATGCGCTGCCCCCGGGCGTCGCTACGCTCGTGGGCCTGCTGGGCGACCTCGGGCTGGACGAGGCGGCAGCCGTCAACCGCTACGCGCTGACGGTGCAGGCCGTCCGCCTCATCTTCCCGATGACGGGCATCCTCGTCCTGTTCGCCTGGGCGCTCGGCGTGCTCAACAGCCACCGGCGGTTTTTCCTGTCCTACTTCGCCCCGGTGCTGTGGAACGTGGCGATCCTGGCCGCGCTCTTCGGGGCCGCCGCCGTGTGGGTCGAGGCCCCGCTCGCGCTGAGCCGTCTGGGCCCGTTGCCCAACGACCTGCTCACGCGGCTTCTCTTCGCGGTCTTCGTCGGGGCGCTCGTGGGAAGTGTCTTGCAGTTTCTGGTGCCGCTCCCGCTGGCCTTCCGGCTGATGCGCGGCTTTCGTCTGTCAGCTTCGCTCGACGTGCCGGGCGTGCGGTCGGCGCTGCGGGCCTTCGGGCCGGTGGTGGCCGGGCGGGGCGTCTACCAGATCTCGACCTACGTCGACCTCTTCCTCGCCTCGCTGCTGGCCACGGGCGCGGTGGCGGCGCTCGGCTTCGCACAGATGCTCTACATCCTGCCGGTGAGCCTTTTCGGCATGTCGGTGGCGGCGTCCGAGTTGCCCGAACTGTCGCGCATCCAGCCGGACGAGGCCGCCTCGTTCCTCCAGCGCATCGGGCGGTCGCTGCGGCAGATGCTGTTCATGGTGATGCCGACGGTCGTGGGCTACCTGGCGCTCGGCGTGCTGATCGTGGGCGGGCTCTTCGAGCGCGGCAGCTTCGGCGCGGGCGACACCTGGCTCGTCACCCTCGTCCTGGGCGGCTACGCGCTGGGCCTCGCAGCCACGACGGTCTCCCGACTCCTGCAGAACGCCTTCTACGCCCTGGGCGACACCGTGACGCCCGCCAAGATCGCCGTGTGGCGCGTCGTCGTCTCGACCGTCGTGGCCGTGCCGGTGATGGTCGTGCTGGACCGCGTGGCCGTGGCCGACGTGGTGGGGAGCACGTCGGGGTCGCCGCTGTACCTGGGCGCGGTGGGCCTCGCGCTGGGCGCGTCCGTCGGGGCCTGGGTGGAGCTGTGGCGGCTCAAGCGAGCGTTGCAGGCAGCCCTCGTGGCGTTCCGGCTCCCGTGGCGTCCGGCGCTGCGGATGACCGCCCTCGCGTTGGGCGCCCTCGTGCCCGCCGTCGGCCTCTGGGCGCTTCTGCCCGCATGGCCCCTGCTCCTCCTCGCCGCGCTCGTCGTGGGCGTCTACGGTCTCACCTACTTGATTGCCGCCCACCTACTCGGTCTGCCCGAGGTGCACGCCTGGACGGGCCGCCTGCTGGGGCGCTTTCGGTAAGTCGATGTTCGAGGGTCGACGTTCGAGGTTCGAGGGTCGAGGGTCGAGGGTCGAAGGTCGAGGGGGTACTAACCGGGTACATAGGTAACAGAATAGACCGGCAACATAGGTAACGGTTTAGCATACCTGACGGCTCCG
>JAAAOL010000426.1 GCA_009908885.1 Bacteroidota bacterium
AGACGCGGACGACGTGCAGGTCCTCATCGCCGAGGCAGGCTCCAACGCTAGCGCGGCTCGTCCCGACGCCGCCGCCGCCCGGGCCGACGTCGTCGCCCTCGCCACGCCCTGGAACGCCACCGAGGCCGTCGTCACTGGCCTGGGCGACCTGTCAGGCAAAGTGCTCATCGACTGCACCAACCCGCTCGGTCCCAACCTGTCGCTGGCCGTCGGGCCGGACACGTCCGGCGCGGAGCAGGTGGCCGCCTGGGCCGAGGGTACGCCGCGCGTCGTCAAGGCCTTCAACACGACCGGCGCGGGCAATATGCGCGACGCCGACTACGGCGACCACCGCCTCGCCATGTTGCTGTGCGGCGACGACGCGGACGCCAAGCAAACTGTTGCAGAGTTGGCCGAGACGCTGGGCTTCGAGCCCGTCGACAACGGCCCGCTGACGCAGGCACGCTACCTGGAGGCGATGGCGGTCATCTGGATCCGGCAGGCGTACGCGCAGGGGGCAGGACCCGACTTCGGCTTCGCCGTCCTGCGGCGATAGGACTCACTCGCTCTGTGCTGTCAATGCCGTCCGGAGCGCCTCGGGCAGCGGCACGGGCTGGCCCGTCGCATAGTCGATCCACACGAGCGTCGCCTCCCCCGTGGCGACGACGGTCTCATCTTCATGCTCTACCCGGACCACGTAGAACGTCGGCAGGCTCGTTCGCCCGAGTGCGCCTACGCTGATGGCGATGTCCAGCGTGGCGGGATAGACGACGGGTCGCTTAAAATCGCACTTCGCACTCGCCAGGATCGGTCCGGTGCTGCCCTGCCGCCAGTCGTCCGGCGCCAGCGTCTCCAGCCATTCCAGGCGCGCCTGCTCGAAGTAGGTAAAGAAGCGGCTGTTGTTGACGTGTCCCATCGCGTCCATGTCGCCCCAGCGGACGGGGATCTGCGCGGTGAAGACGGGCGTGCGGTCGGCCATCGGTTGGAGGACATGAAGTGGGCGGCTAATACGGCACCTTGGTGTCCGACTCCATCCACGCCTCGAAGACCTGATAGCCTTCGTCGCGCATCGACTGGATCATCGGCATGCTGCGGGCGCGGGGCGGCTTGCGCAGTTCTTCGTAGATGTAGGCATCGTCGAACCCGGCCGCGGCGGCGTCTTCGCGCGTGCTGGCGTAGAAGACACGGTCCAGGTGGGCCCAGTAGATGGCGCCCATGCACATCGGGCACGGCTCGCAGGTCGTGTAGAGGTCGCACCCGTCGAGGTGATAGACGCCGAGTTCATCGCAGGCCTTCCGGATGGCGATGATCTCCGCGTGCGCCGTGGGGTCGTAGGACGTCGTGACGCGGTTCGACCCCTCGGCGATGACGGTGTCGCCGCGCACCACGAGCGCGGAGAACGGCCCGCCCTCCCCCGCGCGGACGTTCTGAAGGGCGAGTTCGATGGCTTGCTGCATGAACGGATCGGCCATGGTTACATCGGTTGGTAGATACCTACGGGGCACCTGATGCAAGAAGCAGGACGTACGCCATACCTGCAACCGTTCCGAGGATTCGTGCGACGAATTTTAGGTGTCGATTGCTTCCTCCCCGGCACTACCGCCCGCATCACGCATCTACGTCCACATCACCTACGTCCACATGAAGCGCGGCAGGATGAGCAGCGCTCCGAAGGCCAGCAGGCCCACCCCGTAAAAGACGCCGCTGATGACGGGGGCGGCATCGAGGAGTCCGAGCATGCCGAGCATGTTGTGCCAGTCGTGCCCGTCCAGGTTGTCGCCCAGGAGCGGCAGGATGCGCTGCTGCGCGTCGCCCGCGTAGATGCTCACGTCGACGCAGCTCTGGCCGAACCACAGCAGCCCGCACTGCACGCCGAAGCGATAGTCGTGCACGTAGAAGTGCCAGACGAGCACCAGCGGCAGGAGCAGTTGCAGGATGGTGCCGCCCGCGAACATCAGAAAGCGCCCGAAGAAGCGAAAGACGAAGTGCCCGGCCTCGTGGACGACGAGCGTCAGGCTGTCGAGCATGCCGTAGAAGAAGAAGGGCACCTCGCGCCGCAGGATGTCGAGCGTGTCGACCTGCGCGAACTGGATGCAGAGGGGGAGCAAGATCAGCGACGGCAGCCACGGGCGGATGACGTCCCACCACTCGGCAGGCGAGCGGTTCGGAAAGGAAAGGTGGGGCATGAACGCTATTGCTTGATGGATGGCGCTTCTTCCTGCTCGTCGTCATCCAGCCTGAGGATCTGCTTCACGATGTCGCGCTCCTCGGCGGGAAGCGCCAGCAGCGCCCGTTCGTCCTCCGTCTCCCGGTAGCGCACGGCGGCCTCGAATAACCGCACGGGCAACTCCAGCGCCTCGTGCTCTTCCGCCGCTGCCCGCCACGCTTCGAGCCAGCGCCGCGCCTCTGCGTCGGGCTTTTTGAGTAGCGCTGGCAATAGCAGTATAATTGTTTTCGTTAGGATTGCCACCAATTCCCGCTCTGCGAAAAGTGCTAAAACCTTCCTGATCTCCCGAACAACTTCCCTGCGTTCTCTAGTGAGCAAACCAAATAACGCATGAGCCGACTGGATAGCCAAGATATCTGGATCCTCTTTCGAAAATCGAGTCAACGCATCCGTGAGTGCACCCCTTGCTTCTCTCCACTGTCCCAAACGAAAGTGCATATCTGCTCGATTGAAATAAGCCTGGTAGCTCGCTTTAGCCGTCCCTATCGCTCGCTTGTACGATTCAAGAGCTTCTTCGAACCTCCCCAAGTTTGCCAATGCGACCCCTCGCTGATTCCATACGTGCGCATCCTCGGGTGATGATTCTAGGATCTGGTTAAAGGAATCTAAAGCTTCCTCATGTTGATTTAGTCTCCCCAATGCAACCCCTCGATTGTGCCATGCTATCGCAAGATGCGGAGATAGTTGGATGGCTCTGTCGAATGACGACAGTGCTTCCTCATGCCGATCGAGCCTCCATAACGCAGCGCCATAGTCGTTCCACACCTCGGCGAAATCAGGTTCAATTCCTATTGCATGCTCATACGATTCAAGAGCTTCCTCATGCCGATCCATATCTCCAAGGGTGCACCCTCTAATCGCCCAATCTATAGCATTGCCTCGCACCTCAACCAATTCATTCGCAACCCTTAGCGCCTGTTCATACGCACCGGCCTCATAATGCCGATCAAAGTCACGCTGGCACGATTTAACGACCATACTCGACGTCTCCGTCTCCATCGTCGCCAGCGCCTCTTGCACGTAGGTGCGTTCCATCGCTGCCTCTGGTCCCAGCACGGCCATGCGCTGCTGCAGGTCGGTGCGGGTGTACCACAGGCGCAGGAAGTCTACGAGGAGGCGAATCGGGGCGCTTCGGTATTTCTTGACCTCGATCACCAGCCGCAGCAGCGGTTCGCGCAGTTCGTAGTGCGACTCGCGCCCTACCTTCCGGGCCTGGACGTAGCCGCTGTCGCGCAAGCTGCGGAGCTGGCCGGACGCCGTCTGGTGCGTCATGAAGTTACGCTCGGCGATGGTCTTCACCGGCACCGCGCCCCGGCGCTCGGCCAGGAACTCCACGATCTTGCGCTGCTGCGGGGAGAGCCACTGCATGCGCGCCTGGTAGTACGGCGTCAACTCGTCCAGCATCTGCATGAACGGCTCCACCAGTGCATCCAGCGCCTCCGCGGAGAGAAACTGCGAGAAGATGACGTAGACGCGCGGGTTACCCCCTGCCAGGTGGTGCACGGCCCGCACGCGCGCCCGACCCGTGGGCGTCTCCAGGAACGCGGCGAGGTCGTCATCCCCCTCATGCTCGGCCACGTTGTGGAGCAGATTCACCGCGTCGTCCAGCGTGAATTGTGGCAGGTGCCGGACGTCGAAGAAGCCGTAGAAGGGCGAGGTGCGGAGCGAGACGCCGTTGAACAGGCTCTGCGCCGTCGCCAGCACAGCGGTGTTGCTGTGGTTTTGCAGATACGCCCGCCACTGCTGCTGCCCCTCGTCGCCCAGCCCATCGAAGATGTCGTCCAGGTTCTCCAGCATCACCACCAGCGTCCGGTCGCCCACGTAGTCGGTGAGCAGATCGGCAGCGGCGCGGGTGGCCTCCTCGGCGTCTCGCCCGAAGAGCGCCTCGATCCGTTCGTCGAGGTCGGTATCGTCGTACTGCTCCTGCAACGCCCGCAGGATGCGCAGCAGTAGATCCAGAAAGGACGTGATGCCCCACTCTTCCTCGCGCAGCCACGCCACCCGCATCTGGTCGCACAGGTCGTCCATCGCCTGGAGGCGGTGATAGACGAGCGCCACGAGGTGCGTCTTGCCGATGCCGCGCGGCCCGATGAGCAGCATGTAGTGCTTGTTCGACGTCTGGATGCTCTCGCGTAATCGCTCGACGAGGCTCTGCGCCAGCTTCTCACGCTGGACGAAGAGGGCCTCCAGCGTATCCGGCGTCATCAGGCTCGGCGTGAATCGCGATAGAAACGTGTATTGCATGGTTATCCCCGGTTGATCCTCCACCAGCGCCGGATGAGTGGAAAGCGGAAGCGATAGGCGTCGTCCGCACCCAGTTCGATGTAGTGATCCCGCTGCAGCAGTCGCACCAGATTTCGCACCCGTTCTTCCTCCTCGTCCAGCACCGCTACCTGGGTTTTGACGAGATTGAACAACTGTGCGAAGGACCGCGCCTCATCCGCCAGGACGTCGAGAATCGCGAGCACGATGGGCTGCTCCTCATCGTCGTAGTACGTGTTTACGCGCTCCCGATAGTGCGTCATGCGCCACTCGTCCTGCGGATCGCGCAGCCGCCGCGCTACGAGGGTTCGCACCAGGTCTGGCGTGACGGGTTCATCGGTGAATCGCAGGTCGGATACGATGTGGTGGATGTAGTACGGCACCTGATCCACAGCCCGCGCGATCGTCTCTGCCGTGGCCTGCACCTCCGCAGCGACGATGTTTTCTCCTTCCAGGAGCTGCAAGGCCAGATCGACGGCGGCGGCGGACCTCAGCGGCGGGACGTCGATGGTCCGCATGTCGTTCGTCGGGTCGTTGGCATATCCGGCCCGACGAAGCGCCGTGATCACGTTGTGCAATCCGATAGATCCGGTAAAGACCATGCGCAGGTCGGCGTGCATCTGCCGGAGTTGCCGGAGCACGTCCAGCATCTCCATCGCCACAGCGTCACCCTCCCCGCGCTGGACGAGGTTGTGGAGCATAAGCGGCACCTCGTCCCAGAAGAAGACCACCCGCCGGTCCTGCTGCGTTACGAGGTCCTCGATGGTGCGCTCCAGCAGCCGCTTCCAGTGGGGAGCCGCGGCATCCGGAAAGCGAACGACCTCGCCGATTTCACTCCCTGCGATTTCTTGCAAGAAGTTCCGCGTCCTCGTGGCCCACTTCTGCTTGCGGCTCAGGTAGCGCTCTACGTCGTAGAAGACGTGTTCGACGAACTCCAGCGGAGTACGCACGCCTTCCAGGTCGCGATAGATGGTGAGCAGTCGTTCCGCATCCGCCTCGGCCACCATCTTTTTGATGACCTGTGTCTTCCCGATGCGACGCTCTGCCGTGAGCAACACGCTCTGCTGCTCCAGCACATGCCACAGGTTCTCGATGAGTTGATCCCGCCCGATTACTTCGGTGGGATCCAGTTGACCGCCTGGATTTGCTCGCATAGCATTATACGTCGTATTTAACGTACGTCATTTTTAACGTACGTAAATAACGACGTATAAATCAAGCTCTGCAATACGCGCCGCGCTCCTACGACCCCGTCGGCAGCTCCGCCGTGACCGGCGCGGGGCGGGCGAGCACCGGCACGTCGTAGCGGGTCATGAACTGCGGGACGTGCTCGTCGAGATGGTCCGTGAACATTCCCAGCGAATCGCCGGGCCTGACGGGCGCCTGAGTGCAACCGCTGATCGCCAAAAGGTGAACCAAAGCAAGAAGTACCTAAAGGGCGGATCGTCGCAACCTCATCGGGCTACCCCACGCAGTAATTAGGGCAACTTGCCCATTCGCCGTCCGGTCGACAAGACCACCTCAGCCAGTTTCGCTTCGACGGCTGGCACGACCGCGCTCGTGTCGTTCACAAGACCGATATCGGTGTTGATCTGAAAGGCAATGGCGACGCCGTACTCAGCGTAATAGCGCAGGCTGGACGTATACCCCGGGATCCATCCCCCATGCCCAAAGACCGGTCCGGAAGGCGTTGCCTGATAGATGGCGACGCCCATTCCATAGTGAACGCCTGGCATTTCAGGATCAATGGGGAAGGAGGTCATAAGCAGGTCGAGGACGGCCTCGGGCAATGCCGCTCCTCCAAAGAGCGCCGCGCCCCACCGGGCGAGATCGGCGGACGTGCTTGCCAAGCCCCCTCCGGTCCACTCGATGCCCGGATGCCAGGCCATGGTGCCGTCTGGTGACGTTGTTTTTTTCGGAAATCCGAATGCATTCTCCGCTGCATACCCGGCGGCCAGCCCCGGCACATCGCGGCTGTTGGAAGGACTCGTCAGCCTGAGATTGAGCGGCGTGAGAAAACGCTCCTGGATAATATCGTAGTAGTCACGCCCCGTCGCCTCTTCGATGACGAGTCCGACGAGGATGAACCCGGTGTCGGTGTAGGACCATGCTTCACCGGCGTCAAACAGCGGAGGTTGATCCAGCACGAACTGAACCAAGGAATCCGAAGTGAACGGGGGACCCGGCTTGCGCCATCGCCGAGAGACTTCGGCTGCGAACGCGTCCGTGTGGACGTGGTCGGGAAGGCCGGACCGGTGGGTGAGCAGGTGCCGCAGCGTGATACGGTCGTGATGAGGAAGCCGCCCAAACCACGGTCGATCGCCGAGCCACTGCGCGATCGGAACGTCCAGATCCAGAGTGCCTTCCTGGGCCAAGGCCGCGGCGGTGGCTCCGACAAACGTCTTTCCGATGCTGGCCGCCAGCATGCGCGACTCCGTGGTCATTGGCGTGCCGGCTTCGATGTCGGCGAGCCCGGTGGCCGCAACGCCCGAGGTGCCATCCGTCCACGCGTACGCGGCGGTAGCCCCGGGAAACCCGTAGCGATCTCGCATCGATTCGAGAGCCGCCTGAAACGCGTCCGGTTGCGTCTGGGCAGTGCGCTGGACCGGCACCGCTTCGGTCCCTCGCTGGGCATCATTCTGCGAGTGCATCGCCAGAAGAACCACGACGGCCAGCGCGAAAAGGACGAGGCCTCGTCGTTGCCACACGACCCTCAATCGGGGTCCAGCCTGCCTCAGGTAGGTTTGGAAGCTCATTATCGATCATCTGGTCACGTGGAGAGAAGACGAGGTCCCGAGCGCGAGGCCCGCCGCGGACGGTGACGAGGACACGGCGGGCAGAGAGCGACTGTCAAACCGTCGATTTCCTCTCCGCCCTACCTGGCCGGATGGAGGGCGAGATGGTCAAGTCTCCCCCTCTTTAGCCCCCTTCCGTGCAGTTACACTTCTTGGAGGGTGATCCGTGGTTTGGGGGCTGCATCCTCCACGCCTTCGCCCGACACGCCAGCCTCTCTGGATTTCGATGAGGGAATGATGGTTGTCACACCGCCGCTCCTGTGCAGCATCGTGTCCCGGTTGAGCCAGACCACCACCAGGGCGGCCACGACAAACGGAATCGTGTCGTAGGGCTGGGCATCGGGCCAAAGCGGGTTGATCACCTGGAGATGGAACAGCGCCGGGAGAAGGATACTTCCCCGGGACGCGTTGAACAGGGCCGTCGCGATGAAGCTGAGGGCGAGTGTTCCGATGAAAAAGTCCGTGAAGGACCAGGCGCTCTGCGGTGTCCCGCTCAGCATGAAGGCGGGGAGGTGCCAAACGCCCCAAATGACGACGAGCACGAGACTCGCCCAGAGCGGGGACATCTTGCGCTGCAGCAGCGGGAGCGCCAGCCCGCGCCATCCGATCTCCTCGACTGGCCCCTTGATCGCAAACAGGGCGAGGGCGACGAGATAGCCGCCCACCGACGACACCGGGACCAGCTCGGCAAGACTCAGGCCCTTCCAGACGGCACCGATATAAAAGAGAAGCGGAATGCCGAGTAGAAGAAACGCGTACCACACCGCTGGGGCCCGCCACAGCAGGAGACGGCTGAGGAAGCCTCGGGTGCCAGTCCATCGGGCCTTCGATACAACGATGGCGAGAGCGGCTACGGCCGGAGAATACGTCGCTAGATAGAACAGCGGATGTTGCCCACTGAGCGCGCCGAACATCGCTGCCATCTGGTCTGGCAAGGCGATATAGAGACCGATGATGCCCCACGCCAGTCCGAACGTAATGACCAGGAAGGGAACGAGGGACGCGAACGAAAACGAAGACGTGTCTGAAGCTGTGGAATGCGTCATGATAGCTGCGCCTCAGCGGCTTTTTTAGATCGATGGATCTCCGGGCGGTGCAGGTCAGCGGGTGTTCTGTCCAGAACGCGGTTGCGGGCCCCACCTGCACCGCCCTTCTTGGAAAACGGAGATGCTACTGCCCGGCCAGCGGCGACTGGCCGCCGATCGTGATCTGCCAGCGAAGGAATGCGGACTGATCGGGCTCGAAGCTGATGACTTCGTCACGCCCGTCGGTGACTTGCACCTGCCGATGCAGGGAGATGCCCGATTCCACACCGATCTTCATCCAAGATGTCAAGTACACGTTCGCGGACGGACCGACGACCGTGTCGAAGTAGTCGGAGTAGGGCCTGCCGAGGGCGTGCCCACCCTCCGTCAGGTGGTGACGATCTCCCAACGTCCGAACTTGCATGCCCACCTCCAAGCGCCGGGCCGGAACGACCCACGCTTCCAGGGTCGACGGGAGGAGAGCGCTTCCCCGCCAGGCCGGTCCCCCACTCCAGAGCGTGCCCTGGCGTTCCAACTGCAGCACGGGAATGGGGAAGGGAACACCGAAGGTCGTTGTGTAGGCAACGCCGAAGCCGAGTACGGAGCGCTCTCCCACTCGTCGACTGGCAAGAAGGGCCCCTTCAATCGCAAAGTCATCGCGGATCAGTTCCTCTTCCAGTCCCGACTTGAGCGCAGGCGAGATCTGTCCCACGAGCGACCATCGAGGCGAGAGCTGTCGTTGAGCCAGGACGGTGACGTCGACGATGTATGCGTCTGTGGGGCGGGGCATCGCCTCCATCCAGCCGTCGTACCTGTACTGGATCCGCTGAAATCCCGCCTGAAGGTCCAGGTACGTGCGTCCTCCTTGCACGAGCAGCGGATACGAGGCGCGAACGAACCGGGTATCCGTCCATACCTCGATATCGTTCATCGACTCAGCGGAGGGACCGTCGACCTTCACATTCGAGACCGACATCGACGGCCACGTTTCATGGCCGAATGCCAGACTTGGCCGGAACTGAGCCGTCGCTGTGCTAACCCCGAGCATAAGGAAAAAGCTGAGCATGACAACGAAGATACGTTTCATATCAGATGCCTCCTATTTCGTTTACCCAAGTTGTGGGATGGATTCGATGTTACCTCATGACCGCAGACCACGGACGGTAGCCCTCAGCCCTCTGGAATGAGTGGTTTTCCGCGATTCGTCCCCGCATCGCGTGCGGGCCAGGCGGTCTACGGTCCGTGGTCTCGTTCTACCGTAGGCGAAAGGGTACTACCTGGATTAAGGTTTGAGAGGCCAAAACCTCTTTAGAAATGATACTCGGTCGGCAATCTCATTTCGCACCTAGGAGAAGCGTACCTCAAAACGACACGCAGTGTAGAGAGGTCTTTCCCCAGATACACTGTAATGGCGGGGGCGGGCGGCGCGTGAGGGCATTGCTTACGCCGGTGGATGTCGGCTGCGGCTCTCCTTTTCTTTCATGACCGGATGAGCCCTACACCATCGAGGTCGATGTGATTATGGCGCACCCCTGATCGATTCGTTCGCGCATCCTCCGTGACTTCCTCGGAGATGCCAGGAAACGGAGTCGGTCTTTCCCTCGATCGGATGATCTACTGGCGTCGCGGAGTGCACGCGTACCCGCGTGGGAAGGTATGGTAGCGTGGTACATCGAGGATCATACTAGATTAGGTGCACCTTTTTGTTTTATTTAGATTGAGTCTGCGCAGGATCGACCAGAAACATAACGACCTTCATGATCTCTTTTCATGCCGGATCGCCACGGCGCAAGGCGTCCTTCCCTATCGCGGTTCTTCTGATCGCCCTGATGCTATGCGGCAGCTGCACGCCGTCGGCATCTCACGAGGCCGCGCCGTCGTCTGCCCCACCGGACGCAGCGCCCGAGGCGCACGAGGACGAGCACGCCG
>JAAAOL010000048.1 GCA_009908885.1 Bacteroidota bacterium
AAGACCGAGATGCTGGAGGCCGCCGAGAACCTGGAGTTCGAACGCGCCGCCGAACTGCGCGACAACATCGCCCAGCTAGAGCAGCAGTTGGAGGGGTAGCGGGACCGCAGACCGCAGACGGTAGACCACGGACGACGGACCGCCGTGGGACTACATGCCGCGTCAGCGCTCCTGTTCGGGGCGTTCCTGGTCACGACATCAGAAGGCGCATCGCTGGTGTGCCGCGCAGCACGGTAATCAGGCCGAGCAGGACGACGACGACCCCGCTCGTCTGGTGGAGGCGATGGCGCCAGGCCGGGCGGAGCAGGTGCCCGATCCACGCGAGGGCGAAGAGCGCCGGAATGGTGGCGACGCCGAACACGAACATGGTCAGCGCGCCGCCGAACATCGTCCCGGCAGCGGCGGCCATCGCCAGCATGCCGTAGACGAGGCCGCAGGGCAGCAGGCCATTCAGCAGGCCCAGCCCGAGCGCGCCCGTGGCCGTGCGGCGCTGCATGACGGTACGCGCCGCCTTCCGGAAGGGCGGCCAGTGCATCAGCGTGCCCATCCCCTTGAGGCCCCGGAGCACCCCGAGGAGGTGGAGGCCGAGGACGAGCATCACGACGCCCGCCACGATGCTGACGATGTCTTGCACGCCGGCCACGGTAGCCCCGATGGTCGCCCCGACGAGGCCGACCGCTGCCCCCATGGCCGTGTAGGTCAGCGTCTTGCCGGTGAAATAGAGCGCCTGGCGGATCAGACTGGCGCTGCGGTCGGACGTGGTGCCAGCGGCCAGGGCGAAGCCTCCACACATACCGACGCAGTGCGCACTTCCGAGGAGTCCGGCCATGAAGATGAGCGAGACATCGATCATGTCATCGTTGGCGTTTGAGCGGGTTGGTGAAGAGATCCTGCTGGCCGTCGGCGCCGACCTCGATGACGCAGTCCGAGCGGGGCCGGGCGATGCAGAGCAAGACGTAGCCCTCTGCTTTCTGCGCGGGGCGGAGGGCGGTCCCTTCGGACTGGTCCACGGCGCCGTCGAGCAGCCGCGCCGCGCAGGACACGCACGCCCCGTAGCGGCAGCCGTAGGGCAGGCGCAGTCCGGCCGCTTCGAGCGCGTCCAACAAGAATTCCTCGTCGGACACCTCCACGGCGCGGTGATCCCGGTTGCGTACCTCGACGCGATGCGTGCTCATCACACCCAGATGTCGGAGGTGCAGTCGCCGCCAGGGTAGCGCATCTCGTGCGCGCGGGCCGGGCCAGCGGGCTCCTCGCCGAAGTCCACGAGGAAGTCCTCGTTGAGGGCCATGCCGCCGTGCTCGGTGTCGCAGTCGATCTGCAGGAGGCACGAGCCGCGCTCTGCCAGCTCGGGATAGAACTGGTCGTCCCACGTGCTGTAGAGCGAGGTCGTCACGTAGAGGCGCTCCCCGTCGAGGCTGAGCTGGAGCATCTGCGGGCCGCCTGCGATGGTGCGGCCCTGCACCGGCTGTCCTTTGCCCAGCAGTCCGCCGATCCACACCTGACCGGTGATCTTCGGGTTGGACGGGTCGCTGATGTCGTACTGGCGGACGTCCCCGTGCAGCCAGTTCGAGAAGTAGAGGTACTGGTCGTCCATCGAGATCAGGATGTCGGTGATGAGCGACGGCACCGGCATCGGCCAGCCTTCCAGCTCGACCGAAGGCGTGTCGATGACCTTCTCGACCGTCCACGCGCCGTTGGGCTTGTGCCAGTGGAAGACGGTGCTGCTGAGCGCCGTGCCGACGAACCCGTGCGTGCTATCGGGGTCGTGGTGGAAGCGCACCTCCAGCGGGATCAGGCCCTCCGCGCCCAGGTCGAAGCTCTGCGCAATCTGGCGCTCCTCCCAGTCCCAGAAGTGGAGCTGCTGGCCGTACTTTCCGGCGTCCACGTCGTCGAAGTCGAACCCGGGATAGTAGGTCTTGGGCGCGCCCCACTCGCTGCTGACCATGACGTTGTGGCGCGGCTGGTACCAGAAGTCGTAGTTGTAGTCCATCCCGTCGAGGCCCTCCTCCCAGCGCCCTGCGACGTCGAAGTTTTCGTCCAGGAGCAGGAAGCCGCCCGGGCCGTTGCCCGCCGCATCGCCCAGCATGGACAGCATCACCGTGCCGTCGGCCAGGCAGTGCACCGTGTGCGGCGCGCTCAGGTCGGTCTTTGCCTTCACCTCCTCCGGCTCGATGACCTTGTGGAGCGTCGGCGCGCGCTCGTCCTCGGTGTCGAGGATGTGGATGCGGCTGGAGCGGTTGCCCGGGACGACCAGAAAGCGGCGTGCCTTGCTGTCATCGTCGTAGCAGGAGCTGCACGCGTTCCAGCCGAAGTGGTGCAGCTCGTCGCCGCGGTTGGGCATGGGCGTGCGGTGGATCACCTCGCCGTAGGTGGGCGACGCGGGGTCCACGTCGACGGTGGCCAGGTAGTCCGGCGCCTCGACGCCCGTGCCCACGTAGAGACCGATTACGTAGAGGAGCGTCTCGCGCTCGGCCTCCATGGCGGCTTCGGGCGAGGCGTAGCCGGGGCCGCAGCAGACATGGGGTTCATCGTGATGAGACTCGTGCGTGTGGGGCATGGGAGGTATCGTCGTTGCGTTCGTGATAAGCGGTGGTGCTGGTGGTGTCGCCGATGTCTGTCGCCGATGTCTGTCGCCGAGGTTTGCGACGTGGCTCAGCCGGGAGCGTCGTCCGCCCGGACCGCGCGTTCGGCCTGATCGAGGTGGCGGTCGTTGTGGAGGGTCTGCAGCTCGAAGGCCTGCGCCAGGCTGATCTTGACCAGGCGCAGGACCGGCCACGGCATCGTGATGCGCCCCAGCGCCAGCCCATCGCACCGTGCGACGGCTCGCTGCATGCGGTCCATCTGTCGGTCGAAGTCCTCGCGCACGTCGTCAGGGTCGAGGGCGCTGCGGCGGGGCCGGAACTTGCGGGGAGCAGGGTAGCGCCTTCCGGGGGCGCGCAGGGCCCGGAGTAGCAGGCGTCCCAGGAGCGGGCCCCGGTCGTAGGGCGGATCGCCCTTCTGCGCGGCCTCGTCGATGACGGGCTCCATCAGGTCGAGGTAGAGGCCCATGCTGACGGTCAGGTGGTCGATGCACTGCCCGGCGGACCAGCGGTCCGGAGCAGGCCTGGCGCTGAAGGCCTCGGGAGCGAGCCTTCGGGCCAGCGCGCGCATACGCTCCCGCTGCGCCTCGAACGTTCGCTGCCACGTCGCCAGGAGCTCGTTCTCTAGCGTCGTCACGGTCATGGTCTCGTCCTCTCAGCGGTTGTCGTCCGAGCGGTGTCGTTGCAGCTCCGTCTGGAGCGCGTCGAAGAACTCCTCCAGCGTCGCGACGGGCACGTCCATGATCTCCGCAAAGCGCGATAGCGTCGTCAGCACCCACGTGCTCTCCGCCTCGGCCAGTAGTGCGCCCGCGGCGGAATGCACGGTCGACCGAACGACGGCCTTCGTGGCGTCATGGCTGACGAGGGTGCCCTCCACGACCAGGTCGGCCCCGGTGCGCACCGGCTGGTGGTATTGGGCCGTAAGCTCGGCGGTCAGCCCGAGTTGACCCAGCTGTACGGCCATCGTCCAGGCGGCTACCTCGTCCAGCAGCAGGCTCGTGATGCCGCCGTGCGCGATGCCGTCGAAGCCGCACAGGTAATCAGGCACCGCGCACCGCGTCCGGCAGCCCGTCGCGGTCGGGACGAACTGGAGCTGCAGGCCGTGCGGGTTGTGCCGGGAGCAGCCGAAGCACTGGCCGGGCCAGGCCGTCCGGATCGGCGGCCGGTCCGTAGCGGTCGTTTCGGGGGTGGGCGTCGAGAGCGTATCAGGCATGGGAGGGTTGGGATCTCGTCGGAACGATGCCGGGCAGGTGCTGATGGCGGACGGCGCCCCCACCAGCACGGACCCGCTACATCGCTTCGTCGTGAGGAAAAGGCTGCGTAGGGGAAGGGCAGGCAGAGCCGGCAGAGGGCGGACCGCTTCGAGGGCTCCACGGTCCGCCCGGACCGGGTGGCTACGCCGCGTCGAGCCGCTGGCGTTCGGCGTCGTAGCTCTCGACGACCTGCCGGAGTTGGTCTAGCGCCTCGTCCGACAGCTCGCCCTCGGCCCCCTCCACCACCCAGCGAGCCGCCGCGATGAGTGCGGACAGCTCGTAGGCGTGAAGGGTGACCCTGAACACGGTAGGGCGCTCCTTCTCGATCTTCATCGGATCAGGCCTCCTGGGCCACGGGTTGCCCGTTCTGCTCCTGCCCCGTCTGCTCGGTGAGGTACGCGCCGATCTGCTGGAGCTCGTCGGCGAACTCGTCGTAGTCCTGCCGCATGCCGTTCAGGTAGGCGCTCCAGCCCAGCGTCATCTTGGCATAATGGACGGCCTCCTGGATCTCCTCCTCGGTGGCGCCGAAGAGCTTGGCCGCCTCCGTGTGGAAGAGGGTGCAGTACTCGCACTTCGTCTCGGCGTGGATGGCAATGCCCATCAACTCCTTGTACTTGTTAGGGATGAGCGTCTTCCCGAAGATGAAGCGCTTGAAGAGGTGCCACTCTTCCTCGATGTACGCGTCGGGGATCTGCTTGAAGAAGCTGGGCACGAGCCCGACGGTCTCTCGCATGTCTTGCTCGACGGTTTGGCGTGTGCGTGAAGTCGTCATGGTGTCCTCGTCAGATTAGCTGATCGGAGTGCGAAGGGTGGTGCGGCGTCTTGGTAGAGCGCGGCCGTCGCGCGTGCTGATACTCGTCGTGATGGTGCGGTGCATTACATTGCGTCCTGCTTGAAGACGAAGGCGAACTGCTCGGCGTGCGTCCCGGCGGGGCCGCGCTCGGGGCCGTACGTCCGGCCGTCGAAGTGGTAGAGGCCGACCACGTGCCACTCGAACTCCTCCAGCGCGCAGGCCTGGATGCTGCCCGTCGTGCCGAGGTCGCCCGGCGGTGTCGTCACGGCGAAGCTGCCTTCGCCATCGGCCGAGGCGAGAAACATGCTGCGGTGGCCGTTGCTCGGCCCGGCCGGTCCGAACGCCTGCACGTGGGCGGGCAGCCCCGGCGCCTCGAAGTCGCCCGTGAAGCCGGGCGGCGCGAACGTGACGTTCCAGATGGTGTAGACGCCGTGCGGGATGAGGCCCGAGAGGTCGAGCTCGATGCGGGTGCCCTCCTCGACGCACGTGACCGTGATCGAGCCGTCGACGCCGCTCCACTCGCCCCAGGTGACCTGGTGGCCGTCCGGCGCAATGACCGGTTCGCGCCCGAGGTCGGAGATGAGCGGCGTGCCCGGGGACGTGGTTTCCGGGTCGACCTTATTGCCGCTTTCGGCCCGCACGAAGAACGGCAGGGGGACGAGTTCGTCGGAGGTGGCTTGCGGAAGATCAGCGATGCCGCCTCCGTCATCACCGTCATCGCTGCCGAGGGTATCGCAGCCGGCGAGTAGGAGCATCGCCGCGAGGGCGATAGCCCCGAAGCGATGAAGCTGGGACGGGCGAAATCGGAAAAGACGTTTGTCGGTCTGCATGGCTGGACCTCCGCTCTGCGATGTCAACGAAAACTCTGCTCGCAGAGTAACCACCGCAGGGGGGTCCTGTCATGAGACGCAGGTCTCAATTTTGAGGCGCCGCACCACGAAAATGTCCGGATCCGTGGGACGTGCGTCCCAGAGAGGTCGTCACGCGATTCCGTTCCGCCCAAATCCGGCCTGGCGGCTGACGCGCAGCTTGCGGAAGATACGGGTGATATGGTTGCGCACCGTCTTGGGACTGATGAAGAGGCGCTCGGCAATGTCGGCATTGCTGATGCCCCGGGCCATCAGGTCGAGCACCTCGCGCTCGCGGGGCGTCAGCTCGCAAAAGCCATCTGCTTCGGAGGCTGGCAATTCTTCTTCGGCGAGGAAGCCCCGGAGTTCGGAGACGAAGCGATCCCAGGCGGGCTCGTCGGGCAGCAGGATGTGATTCTCGCCGTCCAGGGGGACGAACCGGGCGTCCGGGATGAGCGACGCGAGGCGGCAGCCCTCCTGAAACGGGACCATGGCATCGTTTTCCACATGAAAGGCGAGGGTGGGCGCCTGCACCTGAGGGGCCAGGTCGCGGATGTCGACCTCATGAAACCTTCGCCACAGGCGGACGGCCGTCTCCGTCGTTGCGCTCTGACGTTGCAGCTCGGCCAGCCAGGATTTTTGCTCCTCGGAGCCCTCGGGAATAAACAGGTTCGCAAAGACCTTGCGATAGGCCGCGTTATGCCGGCCCCAGCCAACCCTGATCATCTCTGCCAGGGCCTCGGCCTTCCTTCTTTCGGAGAGAGACGTCCCTTTAGTGAAGGCGCCGTGGGTGTACGTGTCGTACAGCACGAGACGGCGCACCCGTTCCAGATGCCGCGCTGCGTACGCCACCGCGATGGCACCCCCCTTGCAGAGGCCCAGCAGCGAGAACTGATCGAGCCCGAGGTCGTCGACCACGACTTCCAGGTCCCGCAGCCAGGCGTCGAACGAAAGGTCGTCGACGGAGCGGTCCGACAGGCCGGAGCCGCGCAGGTCGTAGCGCACGAGCGTGTGGTTCCGCGACAGTTCCTCGAACCAGTGGGACCAGATCGGCCCCTCCCAGTCGAGTTCGAGGTGCGTCAGCCAGGTGCCGACGCGCACGAGGGGCGGCCCCGATCCTGCCGTGGCGTAGGCGATCCGGGTCCCGTCGAATGACGTGCAGAAGCGGATCTGTTGTTGGGTGCGGTTCATCCCTGCCCCCCTACGCCGTATCGATAGTAGGACGTACGTGTGGTATAAGGCGCCCGCCTGAAATGTTCATCGAAATAGCACGGGAGGCGTCTATCCAAACCCGGCCTCGCGCGCCTGCACGATGGCTTCGGCGCGGCGGCTGACGCGCAGCTTGCTGAAGATGCGGCTGACGTGGTTGCGCACCGTCTTGGGGCTGATGACGAGGCGTTCGGCGATCTGGGGGTTGCTCAGCCCTTGCGCGACGAGGTCGAGCACCTCGCGCTCACGCGGCGTCAGTTCCGAGAAGGGGGGCTGGTCGACCGGCCCGGAGGCCGATGGGCCCGAGTTCAGAAACTGATGCACTTCGTCCAGAAACCGCTGCCAGGCGGGTTCGTCCGCCAGCAAGATGTGGTTCTTGCTGTCCAGCGGGACGAACCGCGCGTCCGGGAGCAGGGCGGCGAGGCGTCGCCCTTCTTCGAAGGGGATGCCCGCGTCCTCCCGGCCATGCAGCACCAGCGCAGGGGCCGTGACCTTCGGCGCCAGGTCGGTCACGTCGATGTGGTAGAACGCACGCTCCATCGCGGCGGCGTTCTCCGGCGTGGCGGACACGCGCGCCAGGTCGTTCAGCCACGTCATCTGCTCCTCGGTGCCTTCCGGCATCAACTGGGTCGAGAAGAGCTGGCGAAAGGCCGGGTTCTCCTGGCCCCAGCCCACCCGGATTACGTTGATCATGGTCTCGGCCTCGACCCGCTCTTCCGGCGTCAGGTCGCGGTGAAAGCGCCCGCGCGCATATCCGCCGTAGAGAACGAGGTGCGATACCTTGTCGGGGTGTTTGACGGCGTAGGCCACGGACACGGACGCGCCCTGCGAGATGCCGAGCAGCGGAAACCGGTCGAGGTCCAGCGCCTCGACGACGGCTTCCAGGTCCTGCACCCAGGCCTCGATGGAGAAATCGTCCACGTCCCAGTCGGACAGGCCACAGCCCCGCTCGTCGTACCGGATGAGTGTGTGATGCTCGGCGAGCCCGTGCAGCCAGTGCTTCCAGACGGGACTCTGCCAGTCGTGCTCCAGGTGGGTGAGGTAGTTCGCCGCCTTGACCAGCGGCGGGCCGTCCCCAGCCGTAGCGTAGGCCAGGCGCACACCATCGGAGGACGTGCAAAAATGGATCTGCTGCTTCGCAGAGCGCATGGCCTCCACTGGAACGATCCCACGACGCGGACACGTCTTCCTAAGGGTCCGTCTCGCCAATAGTTTCGACGCCGCCAGCGTGTGCGATCGCAACGCGGGCCGTCGCTCCTGACCGGAGCCTATTGATACGGGCCCGCCGTTCCCGTACCATGGAAGCCCGGCGTATTCTCACCCAACCCCAGCAGTCCCATGAGCGATCACGTCTACAAATCCATCGAACTGACCGGCTCGTCCACCACCGGCATCGAAGAGGCCGTCGAGCGCGCCCTGGAGAAAGCGTCCAACACGGTCCACAACATGCGCTGGTTCGAGGTCGTCGAGACGCGCGGCCACATCGAAGACGGGCAGGTGGCCCACTGGCAGGTCACCGTCAAGGTCGGCTTCACGCTCGACGACTGATCGAATGCGCGGCGTCGGGGCAGCACCGTCATCGGGTGTCGCGGGCCTAGTCGGTGGTAGAGACGTCTCGACGAGGCGTCTCTACGGCGCTGGACCCCCCCGGCGGCGTGGTCGTCCTGCGTGAACCCTTCCCGAAGAGCGCGGAGGAACCTTGCGCGCGGAACGCCGGTTTGTTATGATTCCGCACTTTTTGCCCCGACTCCGACGACGATCCGCGAGCAACGCGCCGATAGACATGCAGAAGGACATCCACCCTGAGTACAAGCTGATTACGGTCGAGCTGGCCGACGGCACCACGTTCCAGACCCGCTCCACGATGGACGACGAGACTTTCGTCTCCGAAGTGGACAGCACCAACCATCCGTTCTACACGGGCCGCCGCCAGTACGTGGACACCGCCGGCCGCGTGGAGAAGTTCATGCGCCGCTACGGCCTCAAGGAGGAGGACAGCGACGACGAGAAAGAAGGCGACGAAGACAAGAGCGAATAACCCGCTCCGTCGCCGCATGCGTTCTTGACGAGGAGGCGGTCTGCACCAGCGGGCCGCCTTTTCTGTTGATTGTCGCCCCCATTCTACTCACGCCTTCCGCCGCGACCCATGAATCCCGTCCACTGCATCACCCAGAAGCGCGACGGCCACGCCCTGGACGCCGACGCCCTCACTGCACTCATCGATGCCTACACGCGCGGCGACGTGCCGGACTATCAGATGAGCGCCTTCCTGATGGCCGCCTTCCTGCAAGGGATGAACGAAGCCGAGACGGCGGCGCTGACCGACGCCATGCTGCACTCCGGCGTCGTGCTCGACCTCTCGGACACGCCCGGCACCAAGGTGGACAAGCACTCCACTGGCGGCGTGGGCGACAAGGTGTCGCTCCTGCTGGCGCCCATCGTGGCGGCCTGCGGCGTGCCCGTACCCATGATCTCCGGGCGCGGCCTCGGCCACAGCGGCGGCACGCTCGACAAGCTGGAGTCGATCCCCGGTTTCCGGACGGACCTGACGGTGCACGAGTACCAGGCGCAGCTCACCGACCTCGGCCTCGTGATGATCGGGCAGACGGACGAGATCGCCCCGGCGGACCGCAAGCTCTACGCCCTGCGCGACGTGACGGGCACGGTGGAGTGCATCCCGTTCATCGCCTCGTCGATTATGAGCAAGAAGCTGGCCGAGGGCATCGACGCGCTGGTGCTGGACGTGAAGTGCGGGCGCGGCGCCTTCATGAAGACTGAGCCGGACGCCCGCCGCCTCGCCGAGACGCTGGTGGGGATCGGGGAACGCTTCGGCAAGCGGACGGTGGCCTGGATGACGCGGATGGACGTGCCCCTGGGCCGCGCCGTGGGCAACTGGCCCGAGGTGGAGGAGAGCATCCGCGGCCTGCGCGGCGCCGAGATCCCGGATCTGATGGAGGTGACGCTGGCCCTGGCCGGGGAGATGCTGCACCTGGGCGGCGTGGCCGACAGCCCCGAGGCCGGGCAGCAGCAGGCGCAGGAGGCCGTCGACAGCGGCGCGGCCTTCGACGTACTCACCGACCTCGTGGAGGCGCAGGGCGGCGACGTGTCCGTGCTGCACGCCCCCGACACGCGCCCCGACGTGCCGGAGCCCATCGACGTGGTCGCCCCGGACGACGCCGAGGGCGCCGTGCAGACCATCGACGCGCTCGCCATCGGTTACGCGGCGGTGGACCTGGGCGCAGGCCGCCGCACCAAAGAAGACACCGTCGACCCGACCGCCGGCCACTCCCTCGCCAAGAAGCCCGGCGAGGCGGTCGCCCCCGGCGAGGTCCTCGCGCGCCTCTACACGCACCGGACGGACGACGTGGACCGCATCGCCGAGGACGTGCGGGCCGCCTTCACCATCACCGACGAGGCATCCGTCGTGCCGCCCATGTGCATCGACCGCTACACCGCCGACGGCTGGCAGAAGCTGTAGTCTCGGAGTGTGGGAGTGTGGGAGTGTGGGAGTGTGGGAAAGGG